>DASRIM010000049.1:0-5250 GCA_035649995.1 Pyrinomonadaceae bacterium
GCGGGCAACACGATGAGGAACACGTTGGTCATCTGCAACCACGCCGGGTTCGTCCAGCGCCACGACTGCATGATAACGAGCTCGTGCGTCAGGTAGATCGAATAGGAGAAGATGCCGAGCGTCGCGAAGATCGATACCGTCGAGGGCAGCGTAGCTTGACGTACCCAACTCTGCTCGGCGAGCACCAGCCGGTTCACGATGACGAAGAATCCGAGCCCCCACAACGGGTGGGTGAGAAACCAACCGAAGTCGTGCCACAGGCTTTCCTGCGGAATCAACGGCAGGTAATAACCCAACGCCGATCCGCCGATGATCAACACGCCGGCGATTCGCAGGTCGCGCGTCCATCGCGGCGCTTTGATCAGACCAAACATGACTTCCACGCCGATCGCGCCGAGCGCCCACGTGAACCAGTGTGACGCTGCCGCCTCCGGCACCGGAATGACGACGCCCGTCTTCACGGATACGACGTGACTGAACAGCATCCAAGCCAAACGCGCGCCAAGACACGCCGCGATCGTCACGCGCCAACCCCAGCGAACACGTAGAAACAGCAACAGAAAGTAAGCGAGATAAAGTTGCTCTTCGACGGCCAGCGTCCAGAAGACGCCGTTGATCGTGTAGCACGTTTTCGGATCGAGGTTGTGCAGCATCAGCAGATGCATGCCGAGGTCGTAAAAGAAGAAATGAGTGAAGTCGATGCGTGCGTACCAGGCCGTGAGGAGCAGAAAGCACGCGAGCGCGATCAGGTACGGCGGATAAAGCCGGCGCAGACGTCGTTTCCAGAATGGACCAAAGCTAACGTCCGGTTCCTGTCCGGCGGCGCGTGACCTGGCCCATTGGAGGTGGATGCAGAAACCGGAGATGACGAAGAAGAGGAAGACGCCGATGTAACCGAACGAGCTGATGAACTGGACCAACCGCAACGGGTATTGCAGCAGGTTGTCCGGGAGAGCGTGTTTACCTTGCTCGACCGCGTGATAAACGACGACGCCAAGGGCCGCGATCCCGCGCAGCGCGTCGATGCTGCGCAGCCGCGGCGGTGGATTCGGGGGAAATGTCATTCGGGGGAGATTTTTGTTCCTTATATCCGTGTTCCGATGAGCGTTGGTTTAGCAGGTGTTACGAACATAGAAGAACACGGATTAAGGGAATCGTCTTACGCCGACACCAGCGACGGCACGTCTATATTGTACTTCCTGATCTTGCTGTAAAGACGCGGCCGGTAGATTCCTAAAAGATTGGCCGCTGCCTGCTTGTTCCCGCCCGTGCGCTGCAACGTCCGCTCGATCACCAGCCGTTCGATATCTTCGAGCGTCATGTTCGGCGGAACGTCCCACTGAACTTGCGGCGACGTGCCTTCCGGCACTGTGCCGTTGTCGAAAGGCAGATCGATGGGTTCGATCTGCTTGTCCTTCGCGAGCAGCACGGCGCGCTCGATCACGTTTTGCAGCTCGCGCACGTTGCCGGGCCACGGGTGCCCGAACAATCGCTGATACGCCGCCTGCGAAACGCCGGTGATCGGGCGTTCGTACTTTTGAGCATACATGTGAAGGAAATGTTCGGTCAAAAGTTGAATGTCTTCACTGCGCTCGCGCAGCGGTGGCACGTGTATCGTGATCGTCGAGATGCGATAAAAAAGATCGTCGCGCAACAACCCGTCGCGAATCGCGTCCGCCGGCGGACGATTGGTCGAACACACCAGCCGGAAATCGACAGCGTACGTCTTTTCCGAACCGATCTTCCGATAACTTCTCTCCTGCAAGACGCGCAGCAGCTTCGGCTGCAACTCGATCGGCATCTCCGCGATCTCGTCGAGCATCAACGAACCGCCCGCCGCGTGTTGCACCAGTCCTTCTTTGTCGGCATGCGCGCCGGTGAACGCGCCCTTCGTATGACCAAACAACTCCGACTCGATCAGTTCCTTCGGCAGCGCCGCACAGTTCACCTTGATGAACGGCTTCTTCGATCGCAGCGACTGGTAGTGAATCGCGTTCGCAATCAGCTCCTTGCCGGTCCCTGACTCACCAACGATCAAAACATTCGCGTCAGACTTCGCGACTGACTCGATCGTTTCGTAAATCGTCTGCATGGGCTTGGACGCGCCGATGATGTTGAAGTACTCGGCACGCGTGGACAGTTGCCGCCGCATGTTCGCGGTTTCCGCAACCAGTTCGCGGCGCTCCAGCGCCTTCTCGACCAGCGGTTGCAGTTCTTCAAAGTCGAACGGCTTTTCTACGAAATAAAATGCGCCTGCCTTCGTCGCTTCGACAGCTTTCTGGACTGTCCCGTAACCAGTGACGACGATCACCTCGGAGGTCGGCCGCGCGTCTTTCATGTGACGCAGCACTTCGAGACCGTCCATATCGGGCAGTTGCAAGTCGCAGATCGCGAGATGGTGCGCGCCCTGGTCGAACAGTTCGATCGCGGCAGCGCCTGTGGCAGCCGTATCAACCGAATAGCCCTCTTCCATGAAATTTTGTCGCAGCGAGTCAGCCATCATGGGCTCGTCGTCGACAACAAGAATCCGCACTTCTTTGTTCTCCACCTTTTTCTCCTCTCTCGAAATCGCCGCGCCTTGGGGCACCATATCGGTATTCACTCCCTATTCGAAAGGTTTAGAAACTAAACATGTTGAGGCTCTTTAAGCGGAAGCACGACAACAAACTTGTTATCGGCAAGTTTTACTGAGCCTCCGTGGTTCTCGATAATTTTTCTCGCCAGCGACAACCGGATCTCGTCGCTGCCCGCGAAGGAACGAAATGGATCGTGATCCAATTTGCGCAATCCGGACCACTCGATCACGGCGTTGGTCTCGTCGGTTTTGAGGGAAACGCTGACGCCGCCTGCTGCGTCGTCACTTCGCTTGAATTTAACCGCGCCGGCAAACAGCCAGCGCAAAGCATCCGTAAGCCTGGAATGATCGAATTCGCCCTGAATCGATTCGGCGTCTGATTCGCAAACAACTTCCGCCTCGCCGTCCTGAAAGCTCGAGCACAGGTTACGGAGCACTTTGGACACTTCGAAACCCGGCTGTTTCTTTAATTCCATCTCGCGGCCAAACTCTACAATCGTTGAAAGATCACTGGCCGCGCGGTCAAGTCCGCTGAGCAGCTTGAGCACGGTTTCCTGTTCGTCGGCAGGCCGGTCGCCTTTCTCGATGCGGCGTCGCAGAAACGTGGCATACAGTTTGAGACCATTCAGTTGGTTCTTGAGGTCATGGATAATTTGGATTGAAGCTCGCCCGAGGTCTTGCAGCGATTCAGTATCTTCTGTACGCGACATTAATGCCTTCATCGGATGCGAAACTCTCTCTTAGCTCTTTTCGTCGGGGGCTTAGGGGAGGGAATCTCACGCCGGACAGAGTGTACGAAAGCCACCCGTGGCCCAGCATATTTTTGTGTTGCGTTTCAGTGCGGCATGTTAACAAAAAAGCCGCGCGTATTCTAGTGATACAGTAAAATCAACAACTTGGAGGGGGTCGGGCGTTCAGATTACGCTCAGTTTAGCATTCAGATGGGAAACCAGGATCACACCGCAACCGTCTTGTTGGTGGAGGATACGGAGGATAATCGCTTCATGATGCGGCGTCTGCTGGAGATGTCCGGCTACGCGGTAATCGAAGCCACCAACGGCGAAGAAGCGGTTCGACTGGCGGAATCCGAGCGCCCTGCCCTGATTTTGATGGACCTGAGCCTGCCCGTCCTCGACGGCCTCGCCGCAACGCGCGCAATCCGTAAGCTGGATGGGTTCAAGGAGGTTCCGATCGTCGCCGTTTCCGCGCACGACACGTCTGACTTTCAGTCGGAAGCCCTGGCGGCGGGCTGCAACAGTTACATCACGAAGCCAATCGACTTCAGTCAACTGGAGACGCTTATCGCGCGGCTGCTTGGGAAGTAGGCCCCAGATTTTATACAATTCACGTCACTATGGCTGCTACCGACCGGCGACTCGAGTCGAATGAGTCGAATCGAACGTTGATTATCATCGTGGCGATTGCCGCGGCTGTCGTGATCGCAGTCGTCTTCGGGTTTTTGATGTGGGCGGTGAGCAGCGGCCCAAGCGGCGAAGTCGCGTTACAGGGCGCGTTTCGCGCGGGCTCACCCGAGTTTGAAAAGAACCAGGCGAACATCGTTCTCGACACGCCCGAAGGATGGGAGGGCAAACGGGCGCTGGGCGATCTCACCATGAGCCTGAAAACTACGGTCCGTAATCTTACGGGGAAGACGCTGAACGGCCTCGAGATCAAAGGCTCCGTTGTGGACTCCGAAGGCAAGCCCGTCAAAGAGAAGACGCTCGTGTTTATTCCGACTAAGCAGGGTGAACTGCCGCCGAACAAGACGATGCAGGTGCAAATGATGCTGGATGGAATGAAAGATACCGACCCGCGCGCCGACATCAAGATGGAAGTGACGGCGTTTAAGTTCAAGGATTAGGACGCGGCGCCGGCTCGTCGAGAAACAGCTCTTCCAGCGACTGCTTGACCGGTTGAATCGAAACCACTTTCCCACCTGCTTTTCTCAAAGCCGCAAGCACGTTATCAATTTCATCTTCACTGGCGATCTCGATCCGTAGCCCCCGCGGTGTGGCAGAGATGCCTGCGTGCGCGAGATCCGAAAGTGCAGCGGCGTCCGCGCCGGTTGCCAACACTTCCATGCGGTTCGGGCCTTCCGTGCGTTGGCGCAGCTCGTCGAGATGTCCTACCTGGTCCAACCGGCCGCGTTTCAAAATCGCCACGCGATCGCAGAGCACTTCGATGTCCGAAAGGATGTGCGAACACATGAAGACCGTCTTGCCGTCCGCGCGCAGCGATGCGATGAGGTCGCGCACTTCGCGGCGACCAACCGGATCGAGCCCGCTCATCGGCTCGTCAAGAAACACGATCTCGGGATCGTTTATCAACGATTGGGCCAGTCCGACGCGCTGCAACATTCCTTTGGAGAATTTTCTGAGCTGCGTGTCCCAACGCTTCTCGTCGAGGTGCACGCGCGCGAGTAGATCGGCTGCGCGACGCCTTCTGTCGGCCGCGGGATAACCGAAGATCTGCGCGCAGTAGTCGAGAAACTCCCGCGCCGTCAGGTAATCGTAGAAGTACGGGTTCTCGGGCAAATAACCGATGCGTTCGTGCATGCGCACGTCGTGAATGTCGCGATCGAGAATCCGAGCAGTGCCGCTGGTGGGAAAGATCAAGCGCATCAGGAGCTTGAGCGTGGTGGTCTTGCCCGCGCCGTTTGCGCCGAGAAACCCGAA
>DASRIM010000050.1:0-3544 GCA_035649995.1 Pyrinomonadaceae bacterium
GTGGGACCTCGTTTCCGAAGACGGTTACGGTTACAACTGGGGGCGCAGCCAGGGCGTGGTCAGTTATCTCGACACGCCCGAGATCGCCGGCTTTCTCGCGTCGCACGCTGAGTTCCGGCCGGCGCCGCTCGGCGACATCGCCGCGCTTTATTACCAGGCGTGGAACTACCTGCGAAATGATTACCGCGCCGACGCGCACCTGCTTTCGATCTTTGCTTTTGGACGCGGAAACTACGGGTACATCACGCGCGAGCGGGAGTGGCAGCAAACGACCGGGTTCTTCGGCAAGTTAGCTAATTCGCACACGCCGATCGTGAATGCGCTGGAACGCGAAGGCGTGACGGCGTTTCCGGCGGTTCCGTCGCTTCCGGCGGTCGCGCGTTTCGAGTTCTTTCGCAAAGGGCCGGGGCGAGTAGCGGGTGTTTGGGTTGTGCGGCAACAAGCGTTACGTTTTGCGTTGCCGATCACCACTGGTCCACGGCCGGGAATTTCGGATTACCTGGCCGCGCCATATGGATTGCCGGGATTTGCGGCGCCGGTCGAGCAGGCGTATCCCGCATTGACGCCGTACGTCGAGCTTGCCGATGGCCGTGTGGCAGTCGCAAGCGATGGCGCGGACGTGATTGAGCCTGGCGCCGACGGGCGCAGTTTACGTGTTCGCTGGAATCGTTGGGCGATAGTGGGGACTAAGTCGGGCGAGCTATACGACGTCGGACTGACGAGCGAAGTGGTATGGACCATCGAAAACGGCGCGCTTGTTCGTGACGAAACCTTGACCTCAAAACAACCGGTTACGATTAAGCAGTGGCGTATGGTTGTTCCGAGCACGCATGATCAGGTCGCAACCACGGATCAAAGCTGGCAGTTCAGCTCGAAAGCGGGGTCGCTCGAAGTTCAGATGTCGGCTACGAACTTTAATCCGCGTTCTTATATGGTAGCCGCTGGTAACAGCCCGTTAGGACGCGGGGTGCGTGGCCCGATTCCTTTGCACCTCGTTTTCGAAGCGCGAGATGTTGTCGTCCAGCCGCAGAAGCCGCTCAAATATAGATTCATACTAATGTCGAAATAAGGGGAGTTTTCATGACACCGGAATTAAAACAGAACCCAATCACGCCTGAGACCTGTTTCGTGCCGAAGACGCACGAAGGGAAGGGCCGCCGGACCGCGGTCAAACCCGGCGACACCGCTGCGCGATATTTGCACTACGGCCGCATCACGCTCGACGCCGGCGACGCGCCGGAAAAGTTTTCCAGCAACAATCACGAGATCGGTTTGATCTGTCTCAAAGGCAGCGCCAGGGTCACCGCGAAGGCCGGAGGCGGCGGCGAATCGTTTCAACTGGACCAGTACGATGCGGTTTACGTCCCGCGCGATTCCGAGATCGAAGTCGCGCCCGGCGACGGTGGATGTGATCTTGCGGAAGTCTCAGCGCCGGTCGAAAAACGTTATCCGCTGAAGTTTGTCTCGTACAAAGAAGTGCGCGAGAACCCGCGGCTCCACCTGATTGCCGGCAAGCCTCCCGCGGAAAGAGATCTCAACGTGCTGATCGGCGCGAACGTCGACGCCGGACGCATCATGGCCGGCGTCACTTTCTCGACGCCCGGCAACTGGACCTCGTGGCCGCCGCACGAGCATTCGAAACTTCTCGAAGAAGCGTATCTGTTCATCGACATGCCGTCGCCGTCGTTCGGCGTTCAGTTTGTTTACACGGATCCGCAGAAGCCGGAGCTGGTCCAGGTCGTGCGCGAAGGCGATTGCGTGTTGATGCCGCAGGGTTATCACCCGAACGTCGCCGCGCCCGGCGGGCAGATCAACTTCCTGTGGATGATGGCTGCGATCCGCGAAGGCGAGGATCGTCTTTATGGCGTAGTCAACGTGCAGCCTGAATACGCGGCCGGCGGATCGGGACTCGAAGCAGTCAGCGACAAAAAGTAGAGGAAAGCGAAATGTCTAAAACTTCCTCAAACGACGCGAATGGAAACGGAAGCAACGGCGCGGGCAACGGCGAGGGCAACGGTCTTGCGCGGCATTTGAACTGGTCGAATATTCCCGTCGAGCAGGTCGCGGACGGCATTCAGCGGCAGATGCTGGTCGGCGATCGGATGATGATCTGTCGCTTTCGTTTCAAGCCGTTTCTGGTCACTCCCGAGCACGACCATCCGCACGAACAGATGACGATCGTCGAGCGCGGCAAGGTGCGGTTCTTCATCGAGGGCAAGGAACGGATCGCGTCTGCCGGAGACGTGTTACATTTTCCGTCGCAAACGTGGCACGGCGCGACCATGATGGACGAGGAAGTGGTGCTGATCGATATTTTCACGCCCGTGCGGGAAGACTTTCTATAATCCGTGGATCTCACCGGCATAATTCACGACGCGCTGAAGGTGGTCCAGCGCGGCGAGCGGGTCCTGGCGATCATTCCCGATAAAACGCGCGACGATAACACTCACGTCCTTTTTCCAATCGCAAATCAGTTTCTGATCGAACGCGGCGTTGCTCGTTTTGACGCGCTCGTCGCGCAGGGCACGCACCCGCCGATGACTGACGAGCAAAAGCTCGCGAAGATTGGGATCGCACGCTTTAGCGGACGAATATTCGATCATTGTTGGGATCGCGCGGATGAGATCGTGACGCTCGGCGAACTGAGTGCCGATAAGACGAGCGCGTTGACCGGCGGACTGATCGATTACCCTGTTCCGGTGACGATCAATCGTTTGCTCGCGCCGGGAGTTTACGACACGGTGCTCGTTTTCGGCGCGACGGTGCCGCACGAAGTCGCGGGGTTCGCGGGCGGCGCGAAGTATTTCTTTCCCGGTGTGGCCGGACCCGAGTTGACTCACACGACTCACTGGCTCGGCGCGCTGGCCGGAATCGAAAACACGATCGGACAGATCGATACGCCGACGCGCATGTTGATCGAAGCCGCGACGGACCTCGTGCCGGCTCGAATTATCTCTTTCAATACGGTGGTGTCTCGTGCGGAGGATGGGCAGTTAATCACGTACGCGCTTTTCGCAGGCGAGATTCGTGATGCTTTCCGGCGTGCAGCTGCTGTAAGCCGCGAGGTCCACATTCGTTACACTGGCCGAAAGTACAAAAGAGTAGTCGCGCTGCTGGATCCGCATTACGACGAGCTGTGGGTCGGAGGAAAGGCGAGTTACAAACTCGGCGCGATCGTTGAAGACGGCGGCGAGTTGATCATTTTTGCGCCGCACTTGACGAAGCTTTCCGAGACGCACGGCGCGTTGATTGAAAAGTATGGTTACGCGCCGCTGGAAGTCGTGCGCGACATGCTCGGCGTGTCGCAGGAGCTGCGCGAGAACCTGTGCATTGCAGCGCATCTGGCGCACGTCGCTTACGCGGGCAGAGTGGACGCTGATGGGAAAGTCGTGCCGCGTTATCGAATCACGATGGCGACTGGTATCGACGAACAAACCTGTAAGCGCGTGAACCTCGATTACCTGGACCACCGCACGTTTGATCATCAGGCTTTCGCGGACGACGCTGATACTTTGATCGTGAAAGACGCCGGGCGGGATTTATA
>DASRIM010000051.1:0-16674 GCA_035649995.1 Pyrinomonadaceae bacterium
AAAATACAGAATCACGGAATGGAAGTGATGGGCGGTTTCATCGTCGGATTCGACAACGATCCGGACGACATCTTCGAACGCCAGATCAAATTCATCCGCGAGAGCGCGATTCCCATGGCGATGGTCGGCATGTTGAATGCCCTGCCCGACACGCAACTCTGGAAGCGGCTCGAAAAGGAAGGAAGATTGCTCGGCGACGACGCATCGGGAAACAACACGGTCGCGACTCTGAACTTCATTCCGAAGATGGACGCCGAGACACTCATCGCTGGTTATAAACAGATCATGCGGACGATCTACAAGCCGAGCGAGTACTATCGCCGCGCGCTTGATTCGTTGCAGCGCGTACCGCAGGACGTTCCCGAGGCGCACCAGTATCACGGCCTGAAAGCGGTCAAGGCTTTGCTGCGCATCGTCTTCAGATTGGGTGTGCTCGATGCGGAGCGGCGCGAGTTCTGGCGATTCTTCCTCGGCGCCGCGCGCACACATCACGATCGCATGGCTGAGTTACTACGCCACGCCGCGATGGCTTATCACTTCCGCAAGCTGAACGAATCGTACGGCGATACCTAGCCTTCGCTCCAGGTCCGTCACCGGATCGCAGATGTGTGGAGACCTGCGGAAACAAACACGCACCAGGACCATGTGATCGCTCACGTCATCGGCGCGAGTGTGTTGGGGCATTTCGTTTGGGATGAGACAGCGTACCTGCTGCTCGACATCGGATTCATCTGGAACATCTACCTCGACGGCGAGATGGGTCTGGTGCCGCAGACTCTCGCGATGACTGAGCTTCGCTCGGAGATCGGCGAGGATTTCGAAACGGTCACTCGACTGGAGCCCGCTCCCAGTCCCTCGCCGATCCAGTCGGCCGACTTTTTCGAAACGGACGACGCAAGGCGCCTCGTCCTCAATTGTGAAACCGGAAGTATCAATCTTGAAACGTCGTTGGAAAGTCGCGAGATAAGAGTCGACTACAAAGAATAACGCCGCGATTCGAAAAGAACCGCGGCGTTATTCTGTTGCTGGCCTAACCGATCAACCACTCACGATAATCTGGTTGTCGACTTGTTTCACCCCCTTGATCTGTTTGACTGCCCTTTCGATGTCAGCTTTCATTGTCTCCGTCTTGACTGTCCCGATGAGCATCACTTTCCCGTCCAGCACGCTCGCGGTTATACCGAGCGTCGAGAACGTCGGATCGTCCGCGAGTCTCTTGTCGACTGCGGTCTGGATCGATGAATCCATGTTGACGCTCTCACTCGTCGTCGAACCAGCGGTGGATCCTCCTGCCGGTGGGGTTACGATGATTGGCGCCGGCTGTGTCGCGGGCGCCGGTTGTTGAATGATGACCGGAGGCTGTTGCGCAGGCGCCGGTTGTTGAATCACAGTCGGTTGCTGTTGTGCCGTCAGCGCTGCGTTCTCGTCCGTCGTCGGCTGACTGTTCATCCAGAAGAGCACCAACATTGTAATCAATGCGATCGCCACCACGACGAGCACGCCGACCATGCCGGCGGAGATGCCGCTGTTGTCGCGCACAGATTGTGAATGGACCACTTCGCGTCGCTCGTTGGGCGTTTCCACCACTACGCGACTTCTTCGAGCTTGTTCTTCATCGTATGACATTAGTTGCCTCCGTTGTTATGCGAACAGATTTTTCAAAATTGGATTTATTTAACCGCGTTCGACCGTCTGCTGATACGAGCGTTCCGGTCACTACCAAAAAACTCAAAACCAATATGAAGACGAGAACTCTTTTCATAGCTCACCTCCCCGTACGGCATCCTCGTTGGCAAACGTCATTCCGTAACGCCGATCTGCGGAAATCAATGTCTGTGTTTCGCGGTCCGTTTTAATACCGTACGTTTTTTAAAACCTGAGGCAACAAACTCTGTGCGGAACGATACAGACGCAGAGCCCTTTGCGCTTGCGCGGCGTGCTTGGTACTTTGTGCTCGCATGACTACCGCAATCGTCCACCATCCTATCTTTCGCGAACACGATACCGGGCCGGGCCATCCGGAGACGCCTTCACGTTACAGTGTCGTTATGGAAGGGTTGCGAACTGATGATGAGCTTTGGCCCAGGCTGCTCGAGGTACAGGCGACCGAAGCCGCACGCGGCGACATTCAGGCTGCCCATTCACCGCAGCTTTATAAACACGTCGAACGCGTCGTCAGCGAAGGCACCGGATACCTCGACGCGGACACTGTAGTTTCCATGCGCTCGCTCGACGCGGCGAAATACGCCGCGGGCGCGCCGTGTGAGGCCATTGATTTGATCATGAACCACCAGGCGACGAATGCTTTCGTTCCCGTCCGTCCGCCCGGACATCATGCGACCGAAGAGCGCGCGATGGGCTTCTGTCTTTTCAACAACGTCGCCGTCGCAGCTCGCTACGCGCAACGGAAGTACGCCGAGATTGAACGAGTCGCGATCGTGGATTGGGACGTTCATCACGGCAACGGCACGCAGGGAATCTTCTACGCCGATCCGACGGTCTACTTTTTCTCATCGCACCAGTATCCGTGGTATCCCGGAACGGGAACACGCGGCGAGAAAGGCACCGGCCGCGGGCTCGGTTACACGCTAAACCTGCCGCTGCGCGCCGCGACTCCCGCGGCGGAACAGAAACGCGGCTTTGAAGCAGCGTTGGAAGAGATGTCGGCGAATTTCAGGCCGGACCTGATCATCATCTCCGCCGGCTTCGACTCCCACATTCAGGATCCGTTGGGCCAGTTGCTGCTGCAGGACGACGACTTCGTCCAGATGACGCGCTCGGTCAAACAGTGGGCGGAGAGTAGCTGTCAGGGACGGCTGGTTTCCTGTCTGGAGGGCGGCTACAACCTCGAAACACTCGGCGGGACGGTGCGCGCCCACGTCCGCGAGCTGGCGAACCTTCAATAATGATGGATATTGATCGTAGGCTTGTTTGACACTCTCAAACCACCTTCCTATGATCTCCTCACATGCCTGCCGTACAGTCTTCAGCGAATAAAGAACGGCCTGAACGTGTTTTTTTGATCGACTCGATGTCGCACATCTTTCGGGCCTTTTTCGCGCCGATGCAGAACCGCGCGCAGCCGCTTGCCACGTCTCAGGGACAGGTCACTCAAGCGGCTTATATCTTTACCAACATGCTGCTGAAGCTGGTGCGTGAAGAGAAACCCGAGTACATCGCCGCCATCTTTGAGTCGCGCGAAAAGACGTTCCGCCACGAGATGTTTGCCGACTACAAGTCGAACCGTCTCGCGATGCCGGACGATCTGGCGTCGCAGATGCCGTACATCTTCCGGCTGTGCGAAGTTTTGAACATCCCGGTCATCAACGTACCGGGTTACGAAGCTGATGACGTGCTCGGCGCGCTTGCGACCCAGACTGCCGCAAAAGGACTTCAGGCCGTCATCGTCTCGAACGACAAAGACATGTGCCAGCTCGTGCGCGATCCGTTGATCGTCTGCATGAGACAGAATTCGCAGGTCGTGAAACGAAAAGAGCCTGTGCCGCCCGTCGAGTGGTGCGACGAAGCGTGGGTCGAAAAAAAGTTCGGCGTCACGGCCGACAAGCTCGTCGATCTCCTCGGACTGATGGGCGACTCCATCGACGACATACCCGGCGCGCCAGGCATCGGTTCTAAAGGCGCGGTGCAGATCATTCAGCAGTTCGGTTCGATTGAAGCCGCGCTGGCGGGTTGGGAATCAGTCAAACACAAGACGTATCGCGAGTCGCTGCGCGATAACGCCGACTTGATTCGACAGTCGCGCGAGCTGGCGCGAATCCGCACCGATCTCGACGTCGAGCTCAAGCTCGACGAGATCAAGGCGCGGCCTCCTGATCGTGCCGCAGCGTACGAGTTGTTTCGCGAGTTGGAGTTCACGCTGCTCACTAAGGAATACGCAGACGCAGCCGTCGAACGCCCGGCGACAGTCGACACGTCGCGCAATTACCGCATCGTTCAAACAAAGACCGACCTCGACAACCTCGTGCGAACGCTCTTCGACGCCGAGAGTGTTGGCATTGCCGTTGCCGATTCGACACCAGCGGGAACAGGCGAGCAGGAATGTTTCACCGAGCTCGATACGACGCGCGGCATCGCGTTTTCGACCGCCGCGGGCGTGGCGGCTTATGTCGATCTGGAAAAGTTTGCAGGCGGCGCGTCCGTGGCGATGGGGCCGCTGCGCGAAGTGCTTTCAAACGGATTGGTCGAAAAGTCCGTCCACGACGTGAAGCGAGCCGTAGGCCTGCTCGATCGGTTCAACGTGACGCTCGAAGGCATCAAGCACGACACGTATCTCGCCGCGTATCTGCTCGATCCGACGCGCAGCAAGTATGAGCTCGCCGATCTGGCGAAGGACGCGTTGAACGTCGAAGACGGACATAAGTCGCCTTCGAACTGGGAGGAGACGGCGTGGCAAACCGCGGTCGCCGCCGATCTCACCGCGCAAACCGCCGGCGTGTTGTACGCGCGGATACTCGAAAAGAAACTCGAGACGATCTACTCCGAAGTCGAACTTCCACTGGCGCCGCTGCTTTATCGAATGGAACGCGCGGGTCTCAAAGTCGACAAGAAAGTGCTGGGGGATCTGTCGAGTTACATCGGCCAGGAGCTGCACAAACTAACCATCCAGATCTACGAACTGGCCGGGCGCGAGTTCAACATCGGCTCGCCGAAGCAAGTCGGCGAAGTGCTGTCCGACCTGCACATCGACATCGGCAGAAAGACGTCGACCGGGCGAATCTCGACCAGCAAAGCGGTGCTCGAAGAGCTGGCGCAACAGTTTGAGCTGCCGCGTTTGATAATCGAGTATCGCGAGCTCGACAAACTGAAAAGCGTCTACACTGACGCGCTGCCGCATCAAATCGCCACTGACGGGCGGATACACTGTCAACTGAACCAGACGGTCGCGGCAACCGGGCGTTTATCTTCGAGCGATCCGAATTTGCAGAACATTCCGATTCGCAGCGAGATGGGCCGTCGCATCCGGCGTGCGTTCGTCGCGGAGCAGGGGAACAAGATCATTTCCGCGGACTACTCGCAACTCGAGCTGCGATTGCTCGCGCACATCACGCAGGATCCGGTTATGCTCGAGGCGTTTCAGAAAGGCGAAGACATTCACGCGCGCACGGCGAGGCTCGTGTTTGGCGCGAAGACCGACGCGGAACTGAAAGAAGCACGCCGTTTCGCTAAAATCGTCAACTTCGCGATCGCTTACGCAATCGAGCCATGGGGACTGTCGCAGCGCGTCGGCATCTCGCGTCAGGAAGCGAAAAAAGTCATCGAAGACTATTACAACACGTACAAAGGCGTGCGACGTTACATGGAAGAGGTGCCGGTGCGCGCGCGCCAGCACGGTTACGTGCGTTCGATCTACGGCCGTATTCGGCCGCTTCCGGGCATAACGGACCGCAACGCAAACATCCGCAAGGCGGCCGAACGCGAAGCGATCAACATGCCGATTCAGGGAACGGCGAGCGACATCGTGAAGATCGCGATGCTGCACGTCGATGAAGAGTTCAAGCGCAACAGTCTCGAGGCGCGCCTGTTGATGCAGGTGCATGACGAGTTGCTGGTTGAAGTCCCGGAAAGGGAAGTCGAAAAGGTAACTGAGATACTGAAGCACGAGATGGAAACGGCCGTCTCGCTCGACGTGCCGCTCGTGGCCGACGTCGGCGTAGGCGATAACTGGATGGACGCCAAGCCGTAGAAGAAATTCGCGAATTTTTCTAATGCAACCTGCTGAAAAACGACCCGAAACAATTTACCGGCGACGGTCCGATCTGAATGCCGCAGCGGCGAAGAGGTCCATGCTGCGCGGCTTTGCGCCGGCGCTGGCGCCACTGGTCATTGGTTTCCTCCTGCTGCTTGCTTTGATCAGTTGGCTGAGCGTGCGCAACGTCGGCCAGATGGATGAAGTTGCTGTCGAGGCGCGCGAGCTGACTCGCCAGCATTCGGCTCGTCTCGAACTCTTATTGGATCTTCGGCTCGCAGTCACCAGGCTCGATAACGAGGCGCGGACCAGACACAATGAAGAGTCGATGCGTGTCGCGCCGCCGTTTGATGCGCGGCTCAACAAGGCCCGTGACGAATTGAACGAAGTTTTGAAGCAACTGGATCAGCCGCTGGTTGCGGACGTAGCCGCCTGGAACCAAATGCAGGCGGACTTGCAAAAGTACCTAGAAATCACCGAAGACCGCAGGCGGTACAGTCTCGACGGCTTTGACGCTTTCAGGACAGTCAACAACGAACTGAATGCCATAGCCACGAAACTTCAGAATGAACAAAGCGAAATTGTTCAAAAGGTGATTGCCATTGAGGGGGAAGCGAAAAAGTCGAACAGGAGATGGACGATACTGGCGCTGATTGCAGGCGCGCTGGTAGCCGCAGGGACGATCTGGCAGGTGCAGCGCCAGTTTCGCGAGATGCGCCGCAGCATGTTCGAAGCGCGGCGCGAGCGCACATTCACGACGCAACTGCTCGAAGGTATGGTCAGCGCCATCGCGGCTATCGACGAAGACGATCGCATCCGCAGCGCCAACGCGGCGTTCTTCCGTATCTTCCCCAAAGCAAGCATCGGCGCGTCCGTGCTCGAGCGATTCGCGCCCGACGACGTGATGAAGATGTTGGATACGGTCACCTCGGTTCGCGTCACCAAGGCGACGTATCATGGCCGGCTGGTGGCCCAGGTGGAGGAAAGCGACAAAGCCTTCGACGTGTATTCGGCGCCGCTTGCCATCGACGGCGACCGCGGACAGATCGTCACGCTAGTCGACGCAACCGAAGCAGCGGAAGCCGAGCGCACGCTCCGTCGCAGCGAATCGCTGGCCGCGGTCGGACAAGCCACCACGCAGGTCGCGCACGAGATTCGCAACCCGCTCGGCAGCATTCGACTCGGCGTGTCGATGTTGCGCGACAGCGTCACCGACGAGGACGCGCTGAACACGATCGAGCTCGTCGAGCGCGGCATCAAGCACCTGAACAAGCTCGTCGTCGACGTGACGCAGTTTTCACGTCAGAAGGAGCTGGAACGTTCGGCGGTCGATCTGCACGAGTCGATCGAACAGAGTCTCGACCTCGTAAGCGACAGGATTCAGGAGAAGAACACAACGGTCGAGAAGTCGTTTACCGACACGTCGATCGTCGGCCACTGGGACTCGTACCAGTTGCGACAGGTGTTTGTAAACGTGATTGCGAATGCGGTGGATGCGAGCCAGGAAGGATCGCCGGTCCGCATCACGACGGACCTGGTGCCCGGGGGCGCCGACAGCAACGGCCAGGCAGCGAAGCTTTATGCGCGCGTCGTTATCGCCGACAGCGGGAAGGGAATGGACAAGGCGACGCGCGATCGCATCTTCGAACCGTTCTTCTCGACGAAGAAACGCGGGACTGGTCTGGGGCTCGCCATCGTGAAGCAGATCGTGGAGCAACACGGCGGCCGCATCAGTGTCGCCAGCGAACCCGGCCACGGGTCGCAGTTCAGTATCGATTTGCCCGTCTAAATCCGCGCGAACGCCTGCCGCGCGGCCTCAATTGTCTGCTCGATAATCTCGTCCGTGTGAGCCAGGCTGACGAATGCCGCCTCGAACTGTGACGGCGCGAGATAAACTCCCGCGTCCAGCATCGCGTGAAAGAACCTGCCGTACGTTTCACGGCTGCACTTGTTTGCGGTGGTCCAATCGGTAACCGGCTCGCCGGTGAAGAAGCTGGTCCACATCGATCCGACGCGGTTCGTCACGGTCGTGACGCCTGCTTCACGTGCGGCGTCGGCGAGGCCGTCGCAGAGCCGTTGCGATGACTTCTCGAGCCGCTCGTAGACCGTCTCGTCGCGAAGACGCCGCAGCGTGACGAGACCGGCCGTCATCGACAACGGGTTCCCCGATAACGTTCCCGCCTGATAAACCGGCCCGGCAGGCGCGACGTTGTTCATCAACTCGCGGGGGCCGCCGTATGCGCCTACAGGCAATCCGCCGCCGATGATTTTCCCGAGCGTGGTGATGTCAGGTTTGATGTTGTAGCGCTCCTGCGCTCCGCCGCGAGCCAGACGAAAGCCGGTCATCACTTCGTCGAAGATCAGCAACGCACAGTGCTGATTTGTGATTCGGCGCACCGTCTCCAGGTAACCGGGTTGCGGCGGCACGCAGCCCATGTTTCCCACCACTGGTTCGATAATCACGGCGGCGATGTCCGCATACTCGGCGAACGCCTGCTCGAGCGCTCGAGTGTCGTTGAACGGCAGCGTGATCGTGTTTTCAGCAAGGACGGCGGGAACGCCGGGACTGTCGGGCAGGCCCAGCGTGGCAACGCCCGATCCGGCTTTGACGAGCAGACTGTCGCCGTGGCCGTGATAACAGCCTTCGAACTTGATTATGCGAGTGCGTCCTGTCACGCCGCGCGCGAGTCGAATTGCGGACATCGTCGCTTCAGTGCCGCTGCTTACCATGCGCACCATCTCGATCGACGGCACCGCGTCGATGACTTCCTGCGCGAGCTCGATCTCGAGCTCGGTTGGCGCGCCGAAGCTCGTCCCGTTCGCCGCCGCCCGCTGAAGCGCGGCGACCACTTCTTCATCGGCGTGGCCCAGGATCGTCGGTCCCCACGAGCCGACGTAATCGATGTAAGTCTTGCCGTCTACGTCGGTGATCGTCGCGCCGCGCGCTGACTTGATGAAACGAGGAGTGCCGCCGACGCCGCGAAATGCGCGGACGGGCGAGTTGACGCCGCCGGGAATGAGGTCCACGGCCCTTGCGAATAATCGTTCGGAGTTGGTTTGCATGGTCATAGTCTACTGATCGCTTCTTTCGGTTCAACTGTGATCGAGCGAAAGCGCGACAGACGCACCAGTCCCGGCGCGGCGCCTTTCGGTTTCGACAGAAACTTTCTTTCGGTGTAGTGCACGACGACTTTCGCGTCCTCGCTTGCCTGGCTGAAGCGTCCGGCGAGCTGTGCCGCCTCGATGATTGTGCGATGCGGGATCGGCTTTCGTGTCGGGTTGCGAATGACGACGTGCGAGCCGGGATAGTCGCCGGTATGCATCCATAAATCGTTTGGGTGAGCTATGCGAAACGTGAGTTTGTCGTTATCCCGCGAGGTGCGTCCGACGAGGATCTCGTAACCGTCGGTCGACAAATAGCGTCGTACGCCGGGAATGCTTCTGTTAGCCTCGGGTTGGGTTTTGGATACAGTCTTGACAGGCGATTTATCAAAGTTCTCCAAAGCGTTCGCGTCTCGCTGTTGGATTACGCGTTCGAGCTCGTGTGCGCGCGCTTCGAGTTGTTCGATTTCGCGATCGACGGCTGCCAGTCGCGTCGCGATCTCGTCGCGGGCGCGTTTTGCTTTGGTGTAGCTGCGAAACCGTCGCGCGGCTTCGTCCTGAAGCGAGGTGTTTTCGTCGACGTCGAGTTCGATCACCGGAGCGCCGTCCGCGTAGTAGTCGGTGAGCATGACTTTGTTTCCCACGCGCACGGCAGTCGCGACGTTCGCGAGCAGCAGGTCGCCGGCTCGTTTGTGTTCTTCCGGATCGCCGTGATCCGCGATGTCTTTCTGCAAGTGCTGTTTCAACTTTCGTTGCCGCTGGATGGATGTTCGCAGCCGCGAGCGCAGTGTTGCGGCGCGTGAGTCGAACGCTTTGGCTGTGTCGACTTCGGCGAAGAGCTCGTCTGCGTACGCGGACGGCGAGCCGTCCGGGAGCGATAGTTGTTCGCGCGCTTCGCTTTGAGGGCCGGCGGGCGCTGAATAGATCTCGCCGGGCAGTTGTCCGCGCGGTCCGCGAAGCACGGCAACGATTCGGTTCAGCTCGTCGAGCAGGAAAAGGTTTGCGGTGCGGCCGGTGAGTTGGACCACGAGCCTGCGAAAGTGCGTCGCTCCGGTGTCGTCGTCGCAGCGGAACGTCAAACGAACGATGCGATCCAACGGGTCTTTGTCGACGCTGACGACTGCGCAGCCATTCGTTCGGGCTCGCAATAGCTGGCCGAAATGGCCGAGTTGGGTTGACGCTTTTTGCAGGTCTCTGGCGCGGCGTTGAATGAGATAGAGCCGCGGGCTGGAAGGCTCGACGCTGACGTAGAGGAAACTCCCGCGCAGCCCGAAGTCGAACGCAAATGACAGCGGCGTGAGTTGATATAGCTTTCCGAGAAATCTTCCGGTTAACGTGCTGCGCAGTTCTTCGACGACACGCCGGATCAGTTCCTGATGCATAGCTCAGCTATGCAGAGTACCAGAAAATCCGTTCGCTCAAACACGAACGACGGCTGTGCGCGTAAGACGATCGTGAACGGTGTGGCCCTCGCGGCTGATGAGTGCGGACAGCATTCCGACAACAGTCGCCACGGAAAGCAAGTAGACGAAAGAGCGGCCGATTGACTGCCCACCGGTTGGAATCAACCCCGTCTTCGTGTCGATCACTTTCAGCGAGAACATTCGCATGGCCCAGGTGCGGCCCGTCAGCGCAGTCATCACCGTTAGATAGATAAACGTGACGACGACAAGACTGCCGGCAAGCACGCCGATCGCACGCGGGTCTTGCAGATTGTTGCCGGTCATGTAAATCGCGAAACCAATCGGCGACGTCAGCAGCGCACAAAAGATCAGATCGAAGAACGCGCTAATGAGCCGGCGAAATCCTGGCGCCGATTGGTGCGATCTGTCGTCAACGCGAACGTTCCGCGAGATGGAATCGAGATAGTTGAGCGCGGGATCGTTCGGGTCGTCCCTGATCAAACGCTTAGGCGCCCGTGCTACAGGCGCCGGAACAGGTGCGGGCTCACTTGGCGGCACGACAACCAGGTGACTCTTCTCGACCACCGGAGGCGCAGGGGGCTCCGGCTCTTCAACAGCGATTTCCGGCTCGAACGTGAGTTGCGTCGTCGGTGGACCAACTGTTTCGTTCATGTCGTTGTCTTCTCGTGCTGGGGCGTAGGCGATGGCCGTCGCGAGGGTGGATCGCGTTGGGCGAGTTTCGGTGGGAGCCGTTTGATGCGCTCGCTCGATTCGCTTTAGAGCGGCGGCGACGAGGGGATTGATTGCCGGCATTTCGGCCGGCGGCAACAGCTCGAGTTGTGGCGTATGAACCGTACCTTCGAGCTTGCGGCGTTCGTCTTCAGCAGCTTCGCGGGCGCGCCGTTCCTGAACTTCACGGACGCGTTCGCTCAGTTCTTTTCGCCATTCGGGGACGGTGTTCCGCGGAACACCCGGAAATTCGATCAGGGTGGACTTCCTTTCCCGGGGCTGAGTTGAAGTATTGCCGGTTGGTTCCATTTGCGCGTCGTCAGGCGAATCGGCCTCTGGCAAACGCGCGCATCCTATCAGGAACAACTTTAAGTGGTCAATGAAAAATTAAGCAGCGATTGAAGTTGTGGGTTTGGGGTGCATGTGGGACTTAGGACTTTGGACTTCGGAACTTGTACGAAGAACCAGGTGTTCTCAGTCGAGCGGCGTGCGGCCGGCGAACCCGGCATCGACGTCATGCCACCATTCGAGCTCGTCGCCTTCACCCATTTGCCAGCACAGCAGGACGACGCGGCCGTCCCTGAGCGACGGAAAGTCGACAAGCCCGCGCTCGAAGTCTTTCAACTGCACGCCAAGTCCTTCCAACTCGGTCATTTGCATCGTGAGCTCGGTCAATATCTCCGCGTAAACGACGCCGTCCACGATGCCGCCGCCGCCTTGTTCGGCGGCTTCCGCGGCCATTTTGGCGTCGTCGCGATAGTGAGCGAGTTTTCGGTGGGCGCGCTGAATCTTCGCGAGAATCAGTCGCACGCTCGGAAGCAGGGCGTTAGCTTCCTGAACAGTGAATAGTTTCATTTTCCGCAGGCCGGCTGTGTCGCCATCAATGGTCGTCGGTAATCCTGATGAACTCCGTCGCTGCCTCGAATTCCGCTGCTTCCTCATCGATATCCGTTTCAAGCACCACGCGCATGGCTGCCTGATAAGTGTCGGGAGGAGTTTTCGGGATCTGCATCTGCTCCTGCATGTACGGCGCCGGCAGCGGTTCGTGCAGATCGCGCTCATCATACCGCGTTACGTGTGAGATCTCCTTGCGCACCTTGTCCGCGATCTCGCCGAGGTCGATGAAATAGTCGGCGACGTCGATCAACTTCGGCGCGGTGTTCGAACGGAATCCGGCGATCTCGACGCGGCATCCTTTGTAGGCGACTGCGTTGACGGCGTAGACGAAATCTTCGTCGCCCGACACCAGTACCGCCGTGTCATAGCGGCCGGCGAGCGACAGCATGTCGACGGCGATCTCGACATCGAGGTTCGCCTTGCGCGTGCCGTCGTAAAAAGTCTTCAACTCCTTCTGTATCACGCGAAAACCGTTGCGCCGCATCCACAAGAGAAAACCCTGCTGGCGCTCGGCGCCGATGTCGACGCCGGTGTAGAAAAAAGCCCGGAGCAGGCGGCCGTCGCCCAACAACACCCGCAATAACTTGTTGTAGTCGATGTCGATATTATGAAACCGAGCGGCGTGAAAAAGGTTATTGCCGTCGATAAAAACCGCTACTCTCCCGCGGTGGCCGAGCTGCCACGAAACGTTGTTAGTAGGATCATAACTATTCATAAATTGGACTCCGAAAAAATACCCGTTTGTCTAAACCCTAGAATGCTGATCTCACGTGCTTTGGTCAAGTCGTCGGTCCATCGTTTGTAATTACGTGGCGCCGATTATTTGACTCGATACAGCGTCGAAATAGACAGTCTTGATGGGGCCGTTGGTGATATTGATTTCCCAGGCCAGGTGAAGCTCTAAACCGCTTGTTTGGCCGGGCGAAGGAAGGGCATAAACAACTAACTGCGCGGGTTCGACCACGGCGTTAGCGGGCAGCGTAACGGTCTGCTGTCCGACGGGAATCGGTTGGGACTTGATCTTCCTGGCTGCGTCTTCGCCGCTCACTTGCGGAGTGATCGTATTCAATGTCGCCTGAAGGCGATCGGCGTTCGGGAGGCAATTACTCGAAAGGTCGACGATCTGTCCGTTCTCGCGAAAGCGGATGATCAGGTTGCCGAACTCTCCGCGCAAGGGATAGCGAAACGGGCGTTGCTCGTAGCGCGCGACTTTGATGCCTGAAGCATCGTCGGTTCGTTCGACGAGTGATAACTCATCGGGCTCAGCGCCGATCAATCGTTGCCAGTCGTTAATAAAGCGGCGCAGCGATTCGCGTGTTTGTTCTTCGGTTTGCTGTGGTTCCGTGCCGATTTTCGGGAGCGTGATCGGGGCCGGCAAGTTTGACGGTAGATTCTGAATCGTAGCAGTGTAAGGATTCAGGGTTGCGTCGCTCTTGCGTGCGAGGCCGTAGCGTTGCGCAAGCTGGTACCACGCCAAAGAGGCTTCTTCGAGTCGCGCGGCGGGATCTGCGAGACCGACGGGATAGAGTCGAACGTCCGAGCGTGGTCCTGCGGGGTCGGTTGGTCGAAACGCGGCGCAGCCGCTGCTCGTTGCTGCAAAAGAAAGGATCACGATCAAGAACAAGTCAGGAAGGGGGCAAGCGTAGCGCGCCCCCGCTGAATCGATAGCGGGGGCGTTGCCCCCTTCCCGACTTGTTCTTGCTAAGTGCACTCTCCTGGTCTTTCGACTTGAACACATTATCGTCGTCCGAGTGTTTCCCGCCGTCGTATAATCAAAATACTTGGAGGAGCTGTTGCCTAAAAATAACGAAAACATTCGTCTACCCTTCACTGGACCAGTAGAACCATCCGAGCCGCAGGGGTTTACGCCGGATCAAATGATTCGCTGCGACGAGTGTTTACGCGCCAATCCACCGACGCGGGTAGCGTGCCTGTACTGTAGCGCGCCTTTGCCGATAACTGAATCGTCGGCGCAACTGCGGCGGCCAGTGTTGCGCCCGCCGGAGAAACATCAACCGGCTTACAGCACCATCTGCTTTCCTGACCGCGACGCGCCTTCGGCGGAAGCGATTGCCGAAGCCGCGAGTTTACTGAAACTCAGTAGCGAAAGTCTGCAACGCATACTCGCCGAGAACGCTCCGTTGCCGTTAGCCTACACGGCCAGCCGCGAAGAGGCCGAACTGGTTTTCAAGCGATTGAACGATCTCGGCCTGCGTACGACTGTCGTAAGTGACGAGTCGTTGAATCTATCCGCGGTGAAGCGCGTCAAAGCAGTGAGGTTCGAAGACGGTTTCGCCGTCCTGCAACAAGCGGGCGCTTCGGAAACGGCGCACGTCCGGTGGGACGATGTGCTGCTGATCGTTACCGGCCGTTTAGTCGTACGAAGAATCGAGATTCGAGAACGAAAGACGCGCCGTTCGGAGAACGAGATCGTGAATGCCAGTGAGTTTGCCAGCGACGAATCGGTGATCGATTTTTACTCTGCGCCTGATGGACCAACGTGGCGCATCAGTTCGAACGGTTTCGATTTCTCGTGTCTCGGCGAACGAATGACGCTAATCGCAAATGAGAACATCGCCCGGCTGCAACAACTGATCGTCGAGCACGCGACGCGCGCCAAACTCGACGACTCTTACAACCGGCTTCGGCCGTCGCTCGATCTCGTTTGGGGCGCGCAACAGGAAACACAATCCAGCGGCTGGCGACGCGAACGGCCGGGCAAGCTGAGCGTCGGACTGGCTACGATCAAGAGCAACGAAAGCCAGTTCACGCGCTACTCGCGGATGCAGGTCTATCTCTTGCGCTGAGCACATGCCTGACTCGTCAAATCTGATCTACGGAGTGAACGCAGTTCTGGAAGCGCTGCGCGCCGGCACGCGACAGATCGAGGCGATCACGATTCTCGAAAGCGCGCGGCCTGATCGGTTGAAGTCGTTGATCGAGCTGGCGCGACAGAAGGGCGTGCCTGTTCATCGTGTGCCGCGATTGGATCTCGATCGCACGCTCGGTGAAGTTCGTCATCAGGGCGTCGTGGCGCGCATCGCGGCCGCGCGCTACGCGGACGCGGACGAGTTGCTCGACAAGCTCGAAGCAAAGATTGGAACTGCGGATCCGCCGTTGGTTCTGGGATTGGACGCGATCGAGGATCCGCGTAACATGGGATCGATTCTCAGGACCGCTGAATGCGCTGGCGCCCACGGGGTTTTCATCGCGGAGAGACGCGCGGTTGGTTTGACTGGCGCCGTCGCGAAGGTTGCGGCAGGCGCTCTGGAATACGTTCCCGTCGCGCGCGTGACGAATCTGGTTCGATTGATAGAGCAGTTGAAAGCACGTAACATCTGGGTCGTCGGCGCTGCCGGTGAGGCCCGCCAGTCGTACACCCAGTGGGACTGGAAAGTTCCCGCCGCGATCTTTCTCGGCAACGAAGGAAGTGGACTGCACCGCCTGGTGCGAGAACATTGCGACACGCTGGTCCGTATTCCATTGTTCGGCAGGCTGGATTCGTTGAACGTTTCAGTTGCGGCGGGCGTTCTGCTCTACGAGGCGAGACGGCAACGGTTGTTGGCGGCAACGAATGCCGGTTCTTAGTAACAATTTAGATTCGAGGCTAGACGCGAATGTACTGTCCAAAATGTGCAACCCAGAACCTTGATGGCGCGAGTTTTTGTCGCGGGTGCGGCGCGAATATCAGTCTCGTGCCGCAAGCGTTGACTGGACAGCTCGAACCTGCGACTGAGGAGACGAGCGTTGCGTGCGCGCCCCGGGGCAGGCGCAACCGCGAACTAACGCTGGATCAGGCATTCAAGAACGTGTTCCTGGGCCTGGCGTTCCTCATCATCGCCGTCGTGCTCTCGAGGACCATCGGCCAGTTTTGGTGGTTCTGGATGTTGTTGCCGGCGTTCTCGCTCATGGGCACGGGCATCGCGCAGTACATTCGCCTTCGAGATCGAGAGAAACACTACACGCCCTCGCTGCCGCCCTCGCCCGTGCGGCACACTGAACAACTCCTGCCGCCGCCGGTGCCGAGCGTTACGGAAGGCACTACCCGCCACCTGAATACGAAAAGTTCCGACCGCCGATGACGCAGGTCTGTGTTCCTGTTTGTGAGAAAAGTCTGGACGCGTTCGAGAATGCATCTGCGCGCGCGTGTGAGTTTGCGGACATAGTTGAACTGCGTCTCGACTGTCTCGCCGCCGTCGAAGATTGGCAACGTTGGCAGCAGGTGTTGGATCGCATCTCTCGTCCGGTGATTCTGACATTTCGCCCGGCGGAGCAAGGCGGATATCGCGAGTTGGACCACGACGCGCGCGAATCGTTTTGGAAGACAGCGCCGCGCACCGATTGGTGGGACGTCGAATCCGATCTCGCGCCGGATGCTGACTGGTCGCGTGTGATCATCTCGCATCACGACTTCTCCGGCGTACCGGATAATCTCGAGCAAATTTACGAACGGCTCGCAGCGTCGCCTGCTCGCGTCGTCAAGATCGCCGTGCAGGCGAATGACGTGCTCGACTGCATTCCCGTTCTCCAACTGTTGGACCGCGCGCGGGCGGAAGGACGAGACTTGATCGCGATCGCGATGGGCAACGCCGGTATCGCAACACGCGTACTCGGCCCGTCGCGTGGCGCGTTTCTGACCTACGCGGCGCTGGAAGACGCGAGCGCCACCGCGCCCGGTCAGATCACCGCTCAAAAACTTCGCTCCGTCTACCACGTCGACAAGATCGATCGCGAAACGATGGTGTGCGGCCTCGTCGGACGGCCTGTGATGCACTCCGTCTCGCCGCACATGCACAACGCCGCCTTCGTCTCAGCAGCAATCAACGGCGTCTATCT
>DASRIM010000052.1:0-6105 GCA_035649995.1 Pyrinomonadaceae bacterium
TTCGTATCGCTGTTCGATTGCTGGCGCTTGTTGGCTTGTTCGATGAACGCGCCGAACTTCAGCGTGTGCGTGTTCTGAACCTTCACCAGGTTATCGGTGATCGCGAAGCTGTCGTTCCAGGCGAGAATGGGAAACCCGTAAGCAGTGTGGAAATCACCCTGGCCCCAGGTCAACACGCTCAACGGAACGTACGGATTGTTGTTCGCGAGGCTCTGCGGAATGTTCGGGTTGTTCGGCGAGAAGAAGCCGACTCGCTGGAGACCAAGACCTTCCCACGAAACCTTTTCAGGCTCGGCAAAGTCGTAATTCAACTTGAGCTTGCTGGCGCTGAACAGAATTTCGTTCGTCATCGTGGGCGTGATGATGTTCGTCAAATTCACGACGACGGAACGGCCGAGGTTCTTGCTCGTCAACTTGCCGGGCAGTTCGTAGTTCGACGAATTCCACCACAGACCGCGCGGGAATCCCTGCTCCTCGTATTCGCGGGCGAAGCGGACGTAAAGTTTGGTCTTGTCGCTGATCGAGTAGTCGAAACGAGAAGTGAACTGCTGCCTGTTGTTCTGTCTCAACACGCTGTAGACGTAGTTGGGTTGACCGGGCGCCGCGTTCAAGTTTGGCGCCGGGAACAAGTTCAACAGCGCCCTGCCGAGCGGATGCGCGCACGGATTAAGATTGCCGCCCGGCGCGACGTCGTTGTTGTTACCGGGATTGCCGGCTACGCCATTGGCTGTACAACCTGCCGGAACGGTCACGCCCGGAAACTCACTAAAATCGCCCTGGCGCTGCTTGAGGGTCGGAACGATGAAGCGGTTCGAACCTTCGTCAACCTTCTGGTAGTAACGCTCGTATCCAACGAAGAAAAACAGCTTGTCGCGGTTCCTGTTGAAGTTGGTCCATGGCAGCAGAACCGGTCCGCCGATGTTGCCGCCGGGGTAGTTGTATTTGCTGAGCGGGCGATCGACGCGAGGGAAAGCAATCGTGTTCGAGCGATCGTTCGCCTGGAACCGGTGGTTGCGCAGGTAGTCGTAGATGGAGCCGTGGAACCCGCTGCTACCGCCCTTGGTGGTGGCGCTGATCTGCACCGCGCTCGTGCCGTGTTCGGCCGCGTAGTTGCTGGTCTGGATCTTGACTTCCTGGACCATGTCCGGGTTCGCGGTGATGACGGTTCCGTTGTTGGAACCGATGTCGATCATGCGCGATCCGTCGATGGAGATATTGTTCTGCTCGCCGCGCAATCCGTTGACGTTATAGCGCGAGTTGGCGTTCGCGCCGTCGCCGAAACCGATGCTCTCGATCGAGGTGTTGTCCGGCGCGACGACGCCCGGAAGGATGCGCAGCAACTCGAGCGAGCTGCGGCTGATGATCGACAGGTTATCGATCTGGCTCGCAGTGATCGTGTTTTCGCGAGCGCCCGTTTCGGTTTGCAGTTGATCCGGGCCGGCCGTCACGACGACGGTTTCAGCGGGCTGGCCCACTTCCATCGCTATGTCGAACCCCTTGGTGTCGCTTGTCTCGATCGCGAGGCCGGTCTGGGTCTTGGTCTTGAAGCCCTGGACTTCGGTCTTGATCGTGTAGGTAGCTGGCGGCACGGCAGCGAACGTGTAGGTGCCGTCTTCGCTCGACTTCGTTTGGCGCTCATCCTTGGTTCGCTCGTTGATGAGCGTGATAACCGCGTCGCGGATGACTGCGCCTTGCGGGTCTTTGACGGTGCCGCGCAGGGTCGCGCTGCCGGTAGTCTGGGCGGCTGCCGGCATCACACCCGCAAGAAGTGTTAGTGAAAACACAAACACGGATACGATCAGCGTCGCATAGAGGCGGTGCGTGCTTGGTCGAGTCATACTCTCCTCCGTTGGAGCGAAGATTACGTACTTAACGGACCAAAAACTTAAATGAACTGCGAAAGCGAACCAGCAAGTGTTAAGAGCGCACTTGCATCGACGGCAGGGGTTGCCGGAACTGAACTCTAACCAAATTTCGAGCTAAGGGTTTGTTGCATGACCGGGCAGAAGCTTAATACTTTCTAGGCCCACTCTCTGTCAAGAGATTTTTCCAGCAACCGTTTTGTTTTATTTAGTGCCAAATGGTTGAACCGAGGGGTTGCAGTCCCAACGCTTCGCTCAGGCAACACGGGTGCCGCGACTACTTCTGCCGTGACATACGGCAAAAGTCCCGCAAAGTCTCAGCAAGATCATGAAAATCCACTTCGCCCCGATCATCCCATCGGAAATTCTGGTTGGGAATTTCGGGAGTTGTACGAAAATCTGAATCTAAGCGGGGACGACGGAGGCGAACTTTCGGGCTAGAACAAGACTCAACGCACCCATCAAACGCGTGTCGTCTCCCAGCGTCGACGCAAACACCGGCGCCGACGGTAGACCACTGCAAATCGTGTTAGCGGCGAGCGTGCTCCGCAGCTCCGCCGCCATCAGGGGCCACGCTCGAGCGATGTCGCCGGCGAGGATCACCGCTTCCGGGCTCAACCCTTTCGTCAGGTTCGAGATTCCCAGACCAAGGTAATAAGCCGTCTCGAGCAACGCTTCCTTCGCGGCCGTGTCGTCGTTGAACGCCTTGTCGATCAAGTCGCGGAAGCTGATCTGCGAACCCGCGAGGCCGGGACGTTGACGATAACGAGCAAGCGCGGCGCGCTCGGAAGCAAAGGCTTCCCAACATTCTTCACTGCCGGCGGCGCACGCGACCGGAGCGCCCTTGCCGATCGTCATGTGACCAAACTCTCCCGCCGCGCCCGCCACGCCCTGATACACCTGTCCGTCGAAGATGATTCCGGTGCCGAGCCCCTCCTCGACCAGGACCAGGATGAAGTCGCGCACGTCACGAATCTCCGGCCGGCCCAACCACAACTCGGCAAGCGCCGCTGCGTTTGCGTCGTTGTCTACCGTTACCGGTAATTTGAAAACCTCGTGCAGATCGGACGCCAGCGGCCAGTTGCGCCATTTGAAGTGCGGAATGAAAAGCGCCGTTCCCGTTTCCGGATCGACGAGACCGGGAACGCAGACGCCGATGCCTTCGATGTTCGCGTGAGTCCTGGTGAACTTCTGGACCACCGTGCTGATGCGACGGAACGTGCCGCGCATATCGGGATCAGTCTCGAACGACTCTTTCTCGACGACGCGTCCGATCAGATCGGCGACGGCGAGCGTTGTTTGGGCCGTTCCCACGTCGATGCCGATCGCCATCGAACCGGCAGCGCGCAGTCGAAGCAGCGTCGGCGGCCTGCCGCCGGTCGATTCGCCGTCGACCTCGTAGATCAACCCGCGTGTTTTCAACTCGTCGACGATCAATGAAACCGTGGACCGCTGGAGCGCCGTTTCGTGAGAGATCTCGGCGCGTGAGATCGGCTCCTTCTCGCGAATGAAGTTGAGCACAATCTGGCGATTGATGTAGCGGATGGTATCGGCGCGCGCAACGTTCGCTTTCTTGAGGTTGATACGCCGCAACTGCTTCGTCTGAGGGTCCATACCTAAACGCCTAACGCGCGTCGATGACAACCGATGCCGGGGGAAGATTGTCTGACGTCGCTTTCAAAACGATCCGCCCGGGCCGTTGTTTCAACGGAATGTGTTTCGACTGAACGATCGCCAGGGCCATTCCCTTCCACGCCTTGCGTTGTTTCCCCTTGAACGATTCGTGACTGGCCTGGTAACCGTTGTCAACGCCCGCGATCGACGCCTCGCCGGTCAGCTCGAATTTGATGAGGTTATCAGCGAAGGGCACTAATGTTCCATTCCGGTCGACGACTTTCACGGTGACGAACGAGAGATCCCCGCCGTCAGCCTTGATCGTTTTGCGGTCGGGGATCAACTCGATTCGCGCGGGCGCGCCGGCAGTTCGAATCTCTTTCGTCAGGACCACCTGACCGTTCTTGCGCGACACTGCTTTCAAAACGCCGGGCTCGTACGGCAGACGCCAGAACACCTGCATCTGATCGCCTTCTTTTCGTTTTGTTCCCTGCGAACGGCCGTTCAGGAATAGCTCGACTTCGTCAGCGTTGAAGTAGGCGACGACGTCGACTTTTTCGCCCTGCTTCCAGTTCCAGTGAGGAAAGATGTGCAGGACGGGCTTCGTGGTCCATTCGCTCTGGTACATATAGAACGTGTCTTTGGGAAAGCCGGCGAGGTCGATGATGCCGAAATACGAAGTGACTGACGGCCACGGATACGGCGTCGGCTCGCCGATGTAATCCCAACCGGTCCAGATATACATTCCGGAAAAGAAGTCGTGCTTCTTGATGATCTTCCAGCTCTCTTCGTGCGTCGAGCCCCACGGTGCGCTGACGTTATCGTAAGCGGAAACGGTGAAATCCGGATTCCCGTCTTTGAACACTTCGTCCCACTTTCTGGGCCAACGGCGAATCTGATCGGAAGGCATGTCGTAAACGCCGCGAGTTGCGAGAGCTGAAGTTGTTTCCGTTCCGATGATCGGGCGGCCGGGAAACATCTTTTGCAGTTGCGGGATTTTGTTGTGATCGTAATTGGTGCCGACGAGATCGAGATCGCCGTCAGAGAGCAGCGTGTTCTGGACGTTGACGCTGTTGGCGGCTGCGGTGATCGGGCGAGTCTTGTCGAGATTGCGAACGATGGCGACTAGTTGTTTGCTGATGCGGCCGGCGTCGGGGCTGTTGTTCCATTGTTCGGCTACTTCATTGCCGATGCTCCAGATGAAGATGCTCGGATGATTGCGGTCGCGCAGCACCATGTCTTCCAGATCGCGTTTGTGCCACTCGTCCCAGTCCAGATGGTAGTCGTACTTCGTCTTCTCTTTCTTCCACACGTCGAACGCTTCGTCCATCACGATGAAGCCCAGGCGATCCGTCAACTCCAGCAACTCCGGCGCGGGCGGATTGTGTGAAGTGCGAATCCCGTTCACGCCCATCGCTTTCAACATCTCCAACTGGCGCTCGATGGCGCGCGTGTTCACCGCTGCGCCGAGCGAGCCGAGATCGTGATGATTGCAGACGCCGCGGATCTTTACCGGTTTGCCGTTCAGGATGAAGCCCTTGTCGACGTCGAAGCGGAAGGTGCGGATGCCGAGCGGCGTTTCGTAGCGATCGACGATTCGTCCGCCTTGCTCCAATTGCGTCACGATTTTGTAGAGATACGGGCGCTCGTCTGACCAAAGCACCGGCGACGCGACTTTCAGCGTTTGGCTTACTTCCGGCTGGGAGACGGCTTTCTGCGTTTCGCGGGCTACTTCCCTGCCGTTTGCATCCTGAATGATCGTCGTCAGGTTCACCGGCGCGGTGCTTTTCGAACTGTTTGTCACTTTCGTGTTAAGGACGACTGTGGCCGCTTGAGTGTTAACTTCAGGCGTGGTCCAGTAAGTGCCCCAATGCGCGACGTGTACTCGTTCGACCGTTGTCAACCAGACGTTGCGATAGATCCCGGAGCCTGAATACCAGCGTGAGTTTGGTTGTTGTGAGTTGTCGACCTTGACCTCGATCACGTTCGGCTTTCCGCCGAACACGAGATGCGGAGTCAGTTCGTAGGCGAAAGAGCTGTAGCCGTAGGGACGCTTCCCGAGGTAGTGACCGTTGATCCACACCTCGCTGTTGCGGTACACGCCGTCAAACTCGACGAACACCTGTTTGCCGCTGGAGGTTGTTGGAACCGTGAACGTCTTGCGATACCAACCGATGCCGCCCGGCAGTGCGCCGCCGCCCGTGCCCGCCGGATGCTTCTCGCTGAACTCGCCTTCGATGCTCCAATCGTGCGGCAGATTCAGTTGCCGCCATTTCGCGTTATCCGTTGTCTCACCCAGATGAAACTGCCAATCCGTGTTAAATGAAACTCGTGTTCTCGCGTCAGACGTTTGCGCCACAAAGAGGCACAAAAGACACAGAACAAGCAGGTTTAATAGTCGGTTCATTGAAGTAGCCCGAGTGCTTTCAACAGCTCCGGTTCGCGTTGAGCTTGTCCATTGGCTTTGTCGACGACGGCGAAACCGCCGGCATAATCCCACATGGTCCAACCAATGCCATGTTTCTCCAGCGCCGTCCGCATGTCGTGAAGCCACGCCACCCTGTCTGCCGGCTTCGAGAACCTGCGGAACGCGCCAAACTCGTTGCACGTGATGTAGACGCGATGTCGC
>DASRIM010000053.1:0-56525 GCA_035649995.1 Pyrinomonadaceae bacterium
CGTATCAGAAAGAGAAGTAAAGCAAGGCAATGGTGGAACGATTGGCAAGCACAAGTCTCTACGAACGGGCTGAACACGCGGCAAGGACGATCCGCGCGCGCATGAGCGTCGAGCCGCGCATCGCGATTGTGCTCGGCAGTGGTCTCGGCGGGTTTGCTGACGATTTCGACGACGCGGTTCGCATTCCTTACGAGGAGATACCGGGGTTTCCGCGGTCGACTGTCGAGGGACATGAAGGACGGCTGATCGCGGGCAAGGTCGAGAGCGTGCCGGTGTTGGCGATGCAGGGCCGCGTACATTACTACGAAGGTTATGCGCTCGAGGAAGTCACTTTTCCGGTTCGCACTTTCAAGTTGCTCGGGATCAAGACGCTGGTTTTGACGAACGCCGCTGGTGGTATTAACGTCGGGTTGACGCAGGGTGCGTTGATGGTAATCAGCGACCATTTGAACCTGTTGGGCGACAATCCGTTGCGTGGTCCAAACGATGAACGCTTTGGTCCACGGTTTCCTGACATGTCGGTTGTGTACTCGCCGGTGTTGCAGGAATTGGTGGTCGAGGAGGCGAAGTCGATCGGCGTCGAAGTGCGGCGCGGGATTTACGGTGGGCTGTCTGGGCCGAGTTACGAGACGCCGGCGGAGATTCATCTGTTGCGCACGCTTGGGGTTGATGCGGTGGGGATGAGCACGGTGCCGGAAGCGATCGTCGCGCGTCACATGGACATGGAAGTGCTCGGCATTTCGTGTATCACCAACATGGCCGCGGGGATCAGCGACGAACCGATCGATCACGCGGAAGTGATGGCGACGGGCGACCGCGTCCGCGGGACTTTTACGCAGTTGCTGCGCAAGGTTGTGAGTGCGATTAACAACAGAGTCGTCTGAGATCTCAGGTCTCAGATTTGAGATTTAATATGATAATCGGCATTTCTGGCGGAACCGGGTCGGGGAAAACGACGGTCGCGAATCGCATCCTCGAATCGGTGAGCGCCAGCGAAGTGGTCTTCATCCAACAGGACTCCTACTATCGCAACCTGACGGACCTTCCACTCGACTACCGCGGCATCGCCAACTTCGATCATCCCGACGCACTCGATAACGATCTACTCGTCAACCACATCCGCCGCCTGAAATCAGGCGAAGCGATCGAGCTCCCGCTCTACGACTTCAAAACCCACATGCGTCTGAACGACACGCGTTCGGTCCAACCGAAACCGATCGTCATCGTCGAAGGAATTCTGATCTTCGCCGATCCGCGACTGCTCGAACAGATGGACATCAAAGTCTTCGTCGATACCCCTGACGACATTCGTTTCATTCGCCGCCTGCGCCGCGACATCGCCGAGCGCGGGCGCACTGCCGAGTCTGTCATCGAACAATACCTGGCGACTGTCCGCCCGATGCACATGCAGTTTGTCGAACCGTCGAAACGTCATGCTGACGTAATCATTCCTGAAGGTGGTCATAATTTGGTAAGCATTGATTTGCTGAGCGGAAAAATTCGCGAGAGGCTGGCCAGTGCTTTATCGATAGCTGGAGGTCAACTTTGAGCGAAGATTTACAGCCGTTGATTGAAGCGGCTAAAAAGGCGCGTTTACAGTCAGTGGCGCCGTTTTCCAATTTTCACGTAGGTGCTGCCGTTAAGACTGAAAGCGGCAAAGTCTACACCGGCTGTAACGTCGAGAGCGCGAGTTACGGTTTGACGGTCTGCGCCGAACGAGTCGCGATCTGGAAGGCGTTGTCTGAAGGCGAGCGACAGTTCACGGCGCTGGCCGTAGTTGCTGACACCGAGACGTTGACGCCGCCGTGCGGTACTTGCCGTCAGATAATCTGGGAATTTGCGCGAGGCGCGAGGATCGTGTTCGCGAACCTCAACGGGCAGACTGAAGAGTTTCACATCGCCGACCTGTTGCCGCGCGCTTTTGATGCGCGGTTCTTGAAGAAGAAATAATATGCGACTGCTGATTTGCTTTGTCCTGATAACCATGCTCGCAAGCTCACCATCGAACGTCGCCGCGCAGAGTAGCCGGCAAGTCGATCTTCTCGTTCTCGGCGCCACGATCGTCACGATGGACGGCAGCCGCCGCGTCATCGAAGACGGCGGAATCGCTGTCGCCGGCGGTCGCATCGTCGCGATTGGTCCACGTGCGGAGATCGAAGGTGGTTACCGGTCGCGGCAGAGAATCCTCGCGGCGGGAAAAGTGATCACGCCGGGTTTGATCAACGGTCACACGCACATTCCGATGGTGCTCTTTCGCGGCCTCGCCGACGATCTCGATCTACAGGAATGGTTGACGAAGTACATCTTCCCCGCGGAAGCGAAGAACGTTACGGAACAGTTTGTGCGCATCGGAGCGCGGCTCGGTCTCGCCGAGATGATTCGCGGCGGCACGACGACCTACTGCGACATGTACTACTTCGAAGACGCCATCGCCGATGAGACTGCGAAGGCAGGCGTCCGCGGCGTGCTGGGCGAGACGATCATCGACTTCCCAGTCGCAGACAACAAGACGAACGCTGAAGGGATGGCGTACGTCGAGAAGTTCGTAAGCCGCTGGAAAGGACACGATTTGATCGTGCCGGCTATCGCGCCGCACGCGCCATATACCGTTTCGGAAGGGCACCTGAAAGCGGTGCGAGCGTTTTCCGATCGCACCGGCGCGCCGATCGTGACGCACATTTCAGAAACGAAACGCGAGCTCGACGACAGTGTCAAAGACAAGGGCGCGAGCCCGGTCGCTTACCTCGACCGCATCGGTTTTCTGAACGAGAAGGTGATTGCGGCGCACGTCGTCTGGCCGCAGGGGACCGACATCGCGATCCTGAAGCGACGCGGCGTCGGCGTCATTCACAACCCGCAGTCGAATATGAAACTCGCGTCGGGAGTTGCGCCGGTGCCGAAGATGCTTACCGAAGGCGTTCTCGTGGGGCTCGGAACGGACGGCGCTGCGTCAAACAACGACCTGAACATGTGGGAGGAAATGGACACCGTCGCCAAGCTGCACAAAGTGTTCAGCGGCGACCCGAAAGTCATCTCCGCGCAACAGGCGTTCGAGTTGGCGACGATTCGCGGCGCGCAGGCGTTGCACCTGGAAAAGGAGATCGGCTCGCTGGAAACCGGCAAGCGCGCCGACCTGCTGATCATCGATCGCGACACGCTCAACCAGATTCCGCTCTACAACATCTACTCCGACCTCGTCTACGCCACCAAAGCCGCGGACGTCCAAACGGTAATCATAAACGGGCGCATCGTCATGCGTGACCGCCGTCTCCTGACGTTGAACGAGACCGTAATCAAAACCGACGCCCGCACCCTCCGCGACAAAATCATCAAGAGCCTGGGCGCGCCGCCAACACAGTAGCCGTCAACCTATTCGGACGTGCAAAGACCGACGATGGCCCATACGATGAAGCCCACCGCGGCCGTCAAGACGAAGAGCGGAACAAAGGTGAACCAGGTCGACCCTGACGGTGCCGGACACGTGACATGCGTTCTAACAGCATCGCCAAAGAATGACAACACGATGATGGCTATTCCCGCGATGAGGCCGAGTCCCCAGATACGCAAGTTCGGATGGTAGATCCTGGCTTGGTGCGTTGGCGAATTGCGTCTGGAAACGCGCCAATCGATCAGAAGCGCTACACCGAACGCCACGAGTATCTTCCACATTATCTATCTCCTCGCAATTAGTGAGTACAAGTGCGAAACAAAAATGCCGAGATGAGCAAAGCCCACCAAAATGGCGCTCATGGTGAGCGCAAGGCTCGCGTAGCCAAGTCGTTCGATCTCCTTGATGTCGTGAGCGGGTTGCAGGCCAAAAAACGTAGTTAGCGTGTGTCCGAGTCCGTGCAAAATAAGGTTCTGCGCCTCCGGGCCCTGATGACAGTCACACAGCGTTGCAAAAAGGACGGTAAACGTCGCGATCCAGAAGATAATTGCCAGCGCAAATACCAGCATCGAGCCAAGCAGAAACTCCACATACCAGCGCAGGTAAAAAAAGGGCCAGACCAGGAACTTATTTTTCTTGAGCCACAGTTGACGATGTAGAGCACGCAGCCGCATCAGGCAGATCTGCTCTTCGTCAAACTGGTTGTACTGTTTGAATTCCATCACCAACTGGCTGATGATTCCGGCTTCGGCATTCAAAATGGAAAGCGCGCGCGTCTTGCCTCGAAACCAGAAGCCAATAGATTTCACTTCGCGCTTGATCTCAGCCAGCCGGCTGGCCACGTCCTTGTTGTATTCCACGCCGTAGAACTTACACTCGGCCATCACTTCGAAATTGTTTTTCAGTGCGAGGGCTTCGAGCGAAGTGGTTGGCGTGCAATGGCCCAGGTACTCCTGCGCTTCCAGAGCCAGAACTGCGCCGTACACTGCCTGAGGGACCGATTGTGCTTCTTTCAGGACTCGCGTCGCTCGCGCGATGAGCCGGTCGGCAATGTCAAGCAACCTTCCCGGAGAGCTGTGACTCCCGATTAATCGAGCTTCATCCAAAACTGGAGGCCATTCATATCCAGGAGCCAGGCCGTTGCTGGCGCTGAGCCGTCGCTTGACGCCGGACTTGCGCCATAAATCAAACATGCCGGTGAGTGGCTTATATAGCATCTTCGAGTAACGCGTGCCGTCCTCATTCTGTTCTTTCCACGCCAACAAGTACTCTTCATTGTTGGTTCGTAATTCCTCGTCGGTCGCTCGACTGTGCCCGGAGGTGATAAAGACCCTCATCTCCCCACTTGCAAGGCCCGGAAAAAGATCGTCGCGCTTCGCCAAAACGGAAAGGTGCATGTTATGCGGCCGGTCACGAAAATTCAGATACAGATCCTCGAAGACAAGTTTGGGCGACCTGTCAGATGGTACTTTGAAAACATGCGTCAACATTCCGAAGGAAAAGACCGCATGTGCCGCATAGCCGAAACGATACGCCGTATACGCGTTGAGGTAAGCGTATGCCTCCTCCTCATCGATGGCAGCCGCAAATGACGAGCGCAGCGGAATGTACGGCGCGACTGGTGTTTGTCCGTCGTCGCCTTTTGTTTCTTTTATCTGTTTTCGAATGCCGTTGCGCAAACCGGTGGGATCAAACAAGGTGACCAGTTTTTCTCGGTTGACTTCGACGATGTTTGAGATCGGGTTACTTGCTCCGAGTAGGTGCACTTTGCGGAAAAAAGGCGAGACGTTCTGATCGTGCGACGTAAGACAGACCCAATGCACCTCCGGAAAAACCAGCATAAGCATTCCCACAACTGTGGCCCAGTCGCCGTCCTTCGTGGAAATGGGATTTAACTCGGTCAGGCTTTCCAGTGCCGGATCGGGAAGATCGACGATGGCAATCGCGCCGCAAAGACTGGTCAGTTCGCCGTTATGGACATTGAGCTCGATCCAGTTAGCCACTTCCGCAAACGCATAAGGTACCCACCGTTCCCCGTTTCCGAGGTCCACAGGTACATGGCTGGACTTGATTGTAGTCCCGCACACGTAGCGAAAGTATCTGTCGACACTCTGCGTTAGATCGTCAGAGTTAGTAATGAGGAACACGAGCGACATCGGTGAGCTCCCAGACTTAGTGCAAGGACAGGTGAGTACAGCTTTATGAAGAAACAACCAAGCATTCGCCGTTATCAAACTGCTTTGGCGAAGTTCTTCTTGACCAGTGGAAACTGTTCGACGAGTTGCGGGTACGATTTAAGAATCCGCTTGACGCGGCGACGTAACGCAAACCGATCGTTGTATCCGAGTAATTGCCATGCATCCTGTTTTCTTTCGCCGGTGGCCGCGAGGGTGCGCTCTATATATTGCAACTCGGTTCGCGCAAGCGTCTCCTGAATGTCCAGCAGCGACAGGTTTGTAGCTTCCTGGGCTAGCACATCGGCCGGCAAGTCAGACGGTTCAATGTTGATATGTCCGTGTAGGTCGGCCATGAAGATGGCAGACTCGATCGTGTTTCTCAGTTGCCGGACATTCCCGGGCCAGTCGAATCTGGTCAGGACGTCGAGTGCGGCTGGAGTGACCCGAAAGAGCTTCTTGCCTCCCCGGTGAAACATGTCGAGAAAATATTCGATCGTCGTAACGATGTCAGCGCGCCGCTCGCGCAGCGTAGGCAGGATGATTTCATGCACGCGCAAACGAAAATACAGGTCTTCGCGGAAACGACCTTCGCTGACACGCTGCTTCAGATCAGCATTGGTGGCGGCAATCACCTGCACGTCGACTTTGATAGTATTTCGACCACCCAGACGACAAAACTCGCGCTCTTCGAGGAACCGCAACAGTTTGATCTGGGTATTTGCGTCAACCTCGCCGATCTCATCAAGAAACAACACTCCGCCATGTGCCTGCTCGAGGTAACCGATGCGACGCTCGCGTGCGTCGGTAAACGCCCCGGCCTCCGAGCCAAATAACTCGGGCTCGATCATCGACTGAGGAATCGCATTCAACATCACGGGAACGAACGCTTCCGCACGTCGCTTGCCGCTGGCGTGGATAGCGCGCGCGACCAACTCTTTGCCGGTGCCCGTTTCCCCGCGTATCAGCACCGTCAACTTGGCATCACTCGCGACGGCCTCGATAATGCGCTTGAGTTCATCGATCTCTTTGCTGTTCCCGACAATAAGACGCGGTTCTTTCAAGCGCAGCTCCTGTTCGAGTTGACTGAACCGACGGGACAGTTTGCCGTGCTCGACGGCCTTGGTTAATCGTGCCTTGATTTCTCTGATGTCGGCGCGAGGCTTTTGCAGGAAGTCTGCTGCTCCGAGTTGCATGCACTTGACGACAACTTCGATGTCGCCGTAAGCCGTGATCATCAGGACCGGCACGTCGGGAAGTTGTTTTCGCAACGACTTGAGTAGACGGAGACTGCTTTGACTCTCGGGGGAGTCCGCGCTGAGGCGCAGATCGAGCAACACTGCTTCCGGTGGTGGTGAAAGCAAGGCCATAGCTTCAGCCGGTGAACGTGCTGCCCTCACTTCATAGTTTCCACGCAATGCCCGCTGTAAAGAATTGAGATAGGTTTCGTCATCATCTACGATGAGCAGCGCGGGTTTCGCAAGACCTCGTTCAGTATCCACGGTTGAGCTTACGTCGTACCAGTCGTTTGGTTCGTATTAGCCGGTATTTTAGCAGTTGTCAGATCTCGTAGAACGTTCAAAGCCTCATCGAGAGAAGAGAACCACTCATGGAAGATTTTGTCGGGTGTTTGTTGCTTCTCGAGTTGGTTGAGGCCCTCTTCGCTTTCGAGTGATTGCAGGATCCAATAGATCTCAGTTGGTTTAGATTCTGTGGCAGGCAGTAACGTTACGACAGTGTCCCAGGCCTGCCCGATCTGTTGCTTTTGAGTCGGATCGGGGTTGATTAGCTTAATAACCTCCAGCGCCACAGACCTGATGCTGAATGATTTGTCGTGTACCAGTTCGCGGACTCGTTCGAGGGCGCTCGTAGCCTTTCCTGGTGCGCCCTGATAAGTTTCGACAATCTCTCGTTTATATCCGGAGTCGAAGTTTGATGCCACCAAGCCCTGCAAATCGATGTCGAGCGAGCAAAGCGTGCGCCCGACGTCGTGCTTCAGGTGCGAGAATTCCTGCCTCAGGTTTTTCTTTTCGGCTTCGTCGAAGGCAGGAAACAGGTCAGCCAGATGACTGTGACTGAGGATATTGATCAACCCATCATAAAATGGATTTCCGACCTCATGACTATACTGTTGTGCTGAGCGTGCTCCTTCAAGGACACCGCCACTGCCCGTCAGAGCGTGTTGTGCTCTTGCGGCGTCAATGTTGTTCTTCCACGTGCTCTTATGGACCAGTAGTAGTTTGCGCTCAGGCTGGTACTCCTTGATCTTCGCGGCAATCACCTGCTTAACGTGCTCGCTCGGCTCCTGGTCGTAACAAATGATAAGACAGCCATCGGGAAACTTCAGGCAGGCAACTTCGTTGCCTGGTCCAACCGACACCTTCTTGTTTTCCAGGCATTGGTTCAAATTACCCGTTCGGTCATCGTCGGGATCATGGAAAACAACCATCAGCGTTCTCATGACCGTTTCCCCCCAACACGCGTCTTGCGGGCCGCCAACAAAGCCTTGACCAAATGAAACTTGCTCTTTCGTTCGACTGCATAAAGCACCAGGGTAGATAACGGAATAAACCGGGCTTGCGGAGGAATATTGTCTGGAACGCCTCGTCCGGAGGTGATTATCACTTCAGATATATTGATTTTACGTTTGAGCCCGTCGATCCAGGTTTGCGCCATTCGGCCATCGCTCAAACCAACAGTGTCTACTATGCCCTGGTGAATCACTACGAGTGGCGGGGCTTTGCAGCCGGCGGTGCACTTACCCTTCATACTAGTTAACCACTCTTCGATCTGTTCTTTAGTTAATTCCTTATTCTCTAAATCCAGATCCGCTTTGCGCGGAACATGAACTCGCATCAGCTCGAGCCAGTCCACCATTGGTTTTTGCTGACCGGCATCCAAATCGTTCGAATAAGAATTCTTGATCGTATCTGCGGCTTCCTGGACTCTTTCGTCGAGCACGATGATGCTTAATACTCCGGCCTCGATGAGCTGATAGATTACGGCTCTTATCGCTTCGGCGGACTTAGGTGGATTCTCCAGCAGAAACGATGCAGGATCAACTCCCTTGGAATAGGGCTCATAAAACACGACGCTGTCGTTGCGGTTCTTGAATCCATGACGAGCGTACAAAACGATTTGGGAACCTGACGCGGGTTCATCAGCCTGCGTGACTAATTTGGAAAGCCCCTTCACATTCCACTCGGTTCGCTTGAAGTCTTCGGCAATCCAGAGCTGTGTATCGGCCTCACGACACATCATTTTCATCCAGAGTTCACGCGCGTCAGTCGCAGCAGCTTCGCCGTTTCCTTCCCGCAGCGCATTGGAAAGATGGGCATAAATTTCCTGCACGTCGGCCGTACTCAGTTTTTCTCGATGCGATCCATAGAACGCCTCAATGGTGTTGTCTCTGGAAACCAGGACACGAATGGGCAGGTCGGTGTTAGTTCGAAACGATTCGATGTCTCTTTTCTCGGCGTTCTTAACCAATAGAATCGAATAGGAAGGCGCTTTCTCCTCTGCTATCTTGATACTGCTTGCGACACCGACACCCTGGCGTTTCAATTCGTTGAGCTTGGGATATTCGAGCTCCAATCCATCTTTCAATTTGTCGACGATTCCAAGATCAAGGACAAACAATTCCTTTGGCTTCAGAACAAACAATTCATAACCAAGATTGCCATCGACGTCGACGGGCTTGAGCAACGGTGGATTAAGTGAGCGATCTTCGACGGCTTCGGGCGGTAAGCCTCGCAGATAAGCCGCCGCAGCCTTCATTTCCTTTATGCCCCGATTGGATGAAACTAAGGCGCCGTCTCTTATCAACGGTTGGGACAGCACGCCGTCAAGTCTGGTTATTAGCTTCGGATCGTTCAGGCATGCCTGCCAACTGTCGCTGATTTCAATTTTGAACAAGTCGTTGAATTTTTGACGGGCGCCTTCAGCATCAAGAACGAATTTGATAATAAGCTTCTTGGCGGCGTAAGTCCTGGCGTGCTTGACAGTGTTGCGGATGAAATTCTCGACGATGCTGTAAAAGGCCTGACAACCCAGCGCGCCATTTGGCATACCCATAGCAACTGCTGCCATTTTCGAGTCGACCTTGGTTGAAAGTTTCTGCTGGCCCGCTTCGATGTCGATCCTGGTCCTGTTAGCCGAAACACGAAAGGCGATATTTTTGTGCGTTAGATCCTGCGAGCCGCAGAGATTGTCCCACAGCAGGCGTTGGCCCACGAACGGTAGCAACAGTTCTCCAAGGAAAGACATTGCCATTGGCGGAGGAGGTTTCACTGCCGTCGCGATATCGGCGACGAAGTCCATGCGCATACGCAGGAAAGCACTTAACTGAGCGATCAACTCACTTGCCGTTTCCGTTTCCGTCTTAACTCTTCCGACCCCGATCTGTTTCTCTTCAGGTATAGACGCAAACACGTCCAGGCGGTCCTGCCTCGTAACGGTGTCAACCGGCGTTTCTCCAAAAACCCCTACTTCCGAGAGAAAGTTCCGATCGTAAATGGCTTCGGCAACCGTCTGTGACGTGGAGATTCTTGCCAACACGTGACTGCCGATGTTGTGGGACATATTCCTTCCCATGATCGCTGCAATTGCGGAACGAATAGCCTGCCGCGTCACCTCATGAGAGGAAATAACGTATTCGATAAAACTTGAGATTCTCCCGAGGAAGAACTGAATGAAATTCAGCAACGACTGAGGAACATCGCCCCGTGTGGCGATCAGCAAGCCGGCGACTTTAGTGCCCGGACGGAGGCGGGCAGAGATGTAATACAGGCGTTGCCAGCCGTCACCCGGAGTGATCAAGTCAAACATCTCAAAGAGATTGGAGAACTGCACCCTTTCGTCCTTGCTGAGAGAGATTCCTTTTGCGGGGTAATAACTTACATTCTTTACGGGTCGGCGCGTGTTGAAGTACGTGTCGAAAATGCTGTTGCCGTTTTTCGCGAGGCTGGCCCGCAGCTCTTCTTTCATCGTAGATGGGGGAATGGAAACCTGGCCCACCAGGTCATAAAAAATCGTCCGGCTCCCTGTTTCTGGTTGGACAGGAATTACGTTCTTGCCAAATATTGCTGCGTTTGGAATAGGCTTGCATTTTTCAAAAATGAACGTGGTCAGCGGCAGGAGCTTTGGCTCGGTGCCGGGACCGATACCCCATTCCATGCCCCGCTTAAAGATTTCAACGTCAATTGCATTCAGGTTAGTAAACTGTTCGGAATAGAAGTCGGACGCCACCGTATCCCAATAGTTGATCCCGCCCCATAAAAAAGTGGTGCCCTTTTTTATCAAGTCAAACAGCGGCTTAAACAATGCGTGAAGAATCGCATAGCTGCTGTCCGCGGGGACGACGACTCGGCGGATGCCTTGCTGAAAACTCTTTCTCAGTACGAGGCGGTTGGAATCCTGCAGGAAGGCTTTAGTGGTATTGGTCGCGATGGCTTGTTGAAAGTTTTCGTTGACAAATACTGTCTGTGCCAATCTCTCCAGAGGGATCAGCCACTCGCGAGAAAAATCATCAATCAGTTTACCGACGTCATCAGCTTGTCGGCGCGACCTCTTCATGTCTTAACTAATTCCCCCTTCGCCAGATTTTCCATGCGCGTCAGTATTTCCCAGGCGATTGCGTCAGGATGTGCGGTCTCTTTGTCGTAAATCTCTCTGTAGGGCAGGTCGTCAAGGTGGGTCTCGATCACTTTCTCGACGAGGTTACGGATTAATGTTCGCTCAGGGTGAATAGCTAATGCCTCAAAGTGTGAATGAAGGCTTCTTATGTAGCGTCGGTATTCGTACTTACGGCTTCGACTGGTCTTACCCGAAAGTTCCTGAACTCCTTCTATTATGAGAAACGTCAACCCGCGCAAGTGATCCGCGATTGCCCAAACATGTCGTCGATCATCGACCGGCAAAGAGCGTTGAAGATAAGTCTCAACCAATGAAGAGAGTTCCGTCAACAGCTCGAAAGTGTAGATATTCGGCTGGTTCAAGAGTATCTGCATCACTCTTTCGAGCCCGAAAGCGGCGGCATAAATACGCGAAGTGAGTTGCAGCGGCTCGAGTGCCAGAATCATCTCGCCGTGCCGGTCACGCTCATTCGTAACCGGGGTTACGCGAACCGTGTAGTGAACGCTCGTCCAGAATTCCACGAAACGGCCGCAGGAGCAGAATCCAGGAACACAATACGGTTCGCAGTTGCCTGGTCCACCGCGATCGATGAAGATCTCGGTTCGCGGTCCGCCAACCGGCTCAACTGCATTCGAAACGAATGCCTCTCGCTCTATGACGTCGGCGCCTCGTTCCGCGACGATGCGCGCCGCTATTTCTGCCGGCACATCCTGCGGAATCAGGTAAATATTTTTCTCCTCAATACCTAATGACCGCCAGGTGTCTTTTGTTTCGCTATCCTCGTGGAAGTAAGTTCCCCTTACCCAGCCGCCGCCAAAAACAGTGAAATACAGCAATTCTTTGGGAAACTGGAGATGATCCAGAATAAACGTCAGGTGATCGCGGAAAACGCGTTGTTGTGGGTACCCATCGAAAGCCGTCGTCACACCCATCTCGAAGAACGAGAGATGCGAACCGTCGCCGGCGTTGGCATAGTCCCAATGGCGCAAACAGTGCTGAATGGTGACACTGTTTTCTCCCTCCCGTTTGCCTTCGTCGAGATAATGGTCAACAAAGTTAGGGCCGCCGCTCACGTTGAAGGTTGTCGGGAAAGCGTCAGAGATCAGGTGGTCCGCCGGGATCCGGACGTAACCGCGCTGCTGCATGAACGATACATATCGTTCACGCAATTCCGGCAAAGTGGTGATCTTCATTGTGCTATTTCCTGCAACTTCCCCTGCTTCAATTGAACCAGTTTCACTGGAAAACGAAAATTGCGTTCTCGATCAACTGAAAACTTTCCCATCACTCCGCTGAACTGTTTTTGGGGCGTAAGCCCAGCCCGAATATCGTCCGCCGTGGTTTGGGGGCTTGTTAATAGAGGCGCCAGGACCTGCACTGAATCATAAGCAAACGCGCCAAAAAATGTTGGTGGTTCATTGTAGCGTTGCGTGTAAGCCTGCACGAAAGTTTTCACCTGTTCGTCAGTTGTGCTGGCATCGAAATAGTTGGTTGTGAAAGTCGCGCCTTCTATTGCATCGCCAATCAGCTGAGTGAAAGTGGGAACGGTCAGCGCCATGTTCGCGAAAACCGGCATTTTGTTTCCCATTTCCCGAAGCTGCTTGACCGCCAGTGCTGAAGCGCGTGTGTAACCGATCACATAAAGTCCCTCCGCGTTGGATTGGCCCATCTTTGCGAGCACGCTTTTATGATCCGTAGCCGCGGCTGCATACGACTCCTCCCACACGATTTGTCCACCAGTTGCCGCGAAATCGCGTTTGAAAACTTCCAACGCTCCCAGCCCAAACTCGTCGTTTATGTAGTAAACAGCAACGCGACTCACTTTCGCCTGGTTAGTGATATACGTCGCCATTACCTTAGCTTCGTCTTCGCTGCCGACGTTAAATCGGTAGGCGTATTCACTCTGTTTGGTGATTGCGGGAAGGGAAACGGCGAGCAGAATTACGTTTACTTTCTGCTCCTTCGTGAGAGGCAAAACCGCATTGCTCACCGAACTCAACGACGAAATGATTACGGGTGTTTTTTTCTGCGCCAATATCTGGGAGAACGCAGATACACCGGTTCGTGGATCTCCCGCGCTGTCCTGGTAGATCATTCGTAATTTGGGAGCGCCACCTGTGCGCCGGGCATTGATCTGCTCGACTGCCAGATCCAAACCTTTTTGTTGCCACTTTCCGATGTCTGACGCAGGACCCGTAAGCGGTAGCACAGCGCCGATATTGATGTCTTCGACTTCGTTGGATCCCTTGAAACCCGAACGTGACCAGATCACAAGGCCGATGGCGGCGACGACAATCACGCCAAGGAGAATGAACAGTGTTTTTCTGTTATTCAAAATAGTTTGCTCCTACGATGGACTCTAAACACACTCAGAGGGAGAAGAATGAAACCTCAGGGCCGCGGCAGATTCAGCATCGGCCTGCTACCTCTCACGCGGTCACTGCCAGACCAAAAGAACTCCTCCAGTCGCTCGGTTGTTAGATCCGTCGTTGGCCGCTCGGTTGTAAAAACGACGACGCCGTTCAGTAGAATCACGGTGCGCTGGGCGATGTTTATCGCTTCGGTGATATTTTGTTCGACAAGCACGATCGTGATTTTCCACTTTTGATTGAATTCCTGAACTTTCCGCAACACCTCGCCCGCTGCCATCGGATGGAGACCCGCCGTCGGCTCATCAAGCAGCAAGACTCTTGGTTTGCGAACCACAATCATCGCGAGCGCGAGAGATTGTTGCTCACCGCCCGAGAGCAAGCCGGCCCTTGTCTTATGTAGTCGAGGCAAGATGGGAAACACTTCGTGCACTTCCGAGAGAGCTTGCTCTCTCTGGTCAACCGTCAGCAGCTCAGAAGCCAGCGCGAGATTCTCCTCGACGGTGAGGTTCAGGAACACTCGGCCACCTTGCATCAAGTAATTGAGCCCGAGATGGACGCGCTCGTGCGCAGGACGCCAGGTAATGTCTCTGCCGTGAAGCCAAACCTTGCCGGCCGATGGTTGTAAAAAGCCCGCCGCGACTTTCAGCAAAGTAGACTTGCCCGATCCGTTTGGTCCGATAATGGAAACAACTTCACCGTGCTCTACGCAAAGAGTGAGGCCTCGCAGGATCTCTTTCTTCTTGTAGCCCGCATAGACGTTGTCTATTCGCAGTGCTTCGGTCTGTTCGTTCATTGTCATATTCCGATGTAGTGCATTCTGACCGTCGGATTACCGAGGACCTCGTTCGGCGATCCATGCGACACTACTTCACCGTCGGCGATGTAGTAGGCGCGATCTGCGCTATTGGTAACTGCATTCATATTGTGTTCGATCAACGCTATCGCCTTTCCTGATGTAGCCAGCTTGCGAATCAGATCGAGGAGGTCCGGAATCAGCGCGGGGCTGACTCCCGCTGTCGGCTCATCCAACAGCAACGTGTCTGCATCAACCGCAAGGACACGAGCGACAGCCAACAGCTTCTGCTGTCCATAAGAAAGGTTTTCCGCGAGATCGTCAGCTTTGTCCGCGAGGCCGACAAAATCGAGAAGTTCGAGTGCCCGGCGGTTGTGAGACCGCTCTTCTCGTAACATGCGGCGGCGTAGCAGGACGGCTTTCAAAGGATTCTCACCCGTCTGATTCTGGAAAGCCGTCAGAATGTTTTCTCTTACGGTCAATCTATCGAAAAGATGTACGTCCTGGAACAATCGACCAATGCCCATCCTGGTGACCCGCCATGGAGGGAGACCAGTAATGTTTTTGCCTTGGTAATAAATTGCTCCTTCGTCAGGGTGTACAAAGCCGCAGATCAAATTGAAGAGAGTTGTCTTGCCCGCACCGTTGGGACCAATCAGCGCGGTGACGGCGTTGTGTTCAAATGTCAGCGAAACGTCCTTCACTGCCTGAATACCATCAAATGCCTTCGAGACATGGTCCAATACCAATACGCTCATTCGAAACCGTATTCTCCGGATATCCCTTGCGGTTTAAACCTCAACACGAGGATTATCAGAAGCCCATAAATGATCTGTCGCAGGTTAGGTGCGATCGTATAGGGTATTCCGACAAACCGTAGAACTTCCGGCAATGTGACGAGCAACACAGTGCCGATCAACGGCCCTGAGACATTGCCGGCTCCGCCAATGATGATGATGGAGACCACAAACACGGATTCGAGCAGCGTGAAGCTCGTGGGATCGAGGTAGCGAACATGCCCTGCGAATAGCAGCCCCGCAACCGCGGCAAACCCAGCGGCAATGGCAAACGCCGTGACTTTCAACCGCGTGATGTCCTTGCCCAAAGCCGACACCGCGATTTCATCTTCACGAACCGCCTTGAGCAGTCGTCCGAAAGGCGAATGACCGATCAGGTAAAGCAACCCCAGGCAGGCAAGTGCGATGATGCCGCTGAAAACGAAATATGCGAAATCAGAACTCAACGAAAACCCGAACAGAGTCGGCCGGGCAATATTGGTAAGCCCGAACGGTCCGCGAGTTACTGCGATCCAGTTGTACAGCACCACAAATACGATCGTCTGAAAGCTCAGCGAGGCTAGTACGAAGTAATCGCCTTTCAGCCTCAACGACGGTAGTGAAACAACGAAACTAATTGCAACTGTTCCGGCGATCGCAAGCAGGAGACACGGAAAGAATGACAGGCCAAAAACTATTCCCGACAACGTGCCGATATAGGCGCCGATACCATAGAAGGCTGCGTGGCTGAGCGAGAGTAGTCCCGTGTAACCGATCAGCAAATTAAGCGAGAGCGCCAGTATCGAGTAGATACTGATAATCGTGAGGACTTGAAATAAGTAGTTCATACCGCTACCTCGTCGCTCCGATGGCGGCGGCCCAAAACACCCTGCGGCCGGAAAGTCAGAAAGAAGAGCAGGAGCAGAAACGTCACCGCGTCCTGCCATCGCGCCGACACTTGCCAAATAGTCAGCGCCTGTAACGTTCCCAGAAGAAACGCACCAAAGACCGCTCCTTCAAGGATCCCGACTCCCCCGACAAACAGCGCCACCGCGCTCGTCAGAGTTGCTGCTAAACCGATGTTTGGATCGATGCCTACGTCGAGGGCGCTAATTATCGCGGCGATTGCAGCAAGAGATGAACCGAATCCAAAAACTATCGTCCTCGTTTTCAAAGGATTGATGCCCAGTGCCGAAACAAGTTCCGGATCATCTCTCAAGGCGCGGATCTTCCGCCCGAGGGAAGTTGTTCTCAGCATCACCAGGACGAAAACGAAAAGAACTACGAATGAGCCAAGCGCTAACAACTGAGACCTTGTCAAGACGAGCGTCCCAATGACCAGAGTTGGTTGAACTCCAGGGCTCGGAATCTTTGTATTGTTGCCAAAGACGATCGCGATGAAATTCACGATCACGATGTAAAGTCCTGTGGAACTCAGCAGCGGCACGAGTCGAGACGAGCCTCGCCGAATAAGAGGCAGATAAATCACCCGATCGATGAGAATGCCTGCCAAAGCGGCGGCGGCAGTTGCCAGAATCACCGCGACCCAAACGGGCCATGCATAAAGACTGTAAAACGTATAGAAGAGGTAAGCCGACAGAGTGTAGATAGCACCATGCGCAAAGTGAAACGTCCGAGTCGTCGTGTAAATGAGACCGAAACCCAGTGCGATAAGCGCGTAGATACAGCCGGACAGGATACCGTTGGCGAGAAGTTGAACCAGCATTATCTCGGCGTGCCTTTCAAATAAACACCCACAAAGCTACGACTGATACCAAAAGTTCAGCAGGCAGCAAATGACGCGCCATGTTTGGGCCGGTCGTTGTAGCTTAGCGTAAGTGCGTATAAAACAGTAGTTTATATGGAAGGTGGAGGAAAATTCTGTGATTAGAGCGAGATAGATCTTTCGGTGGTTGTGACGAAAGCATCACATCTCCGGGTCAGTAAGTGTGACTAACACGTGTGGTAGCGGGTCCCCCTTGCCTGATGCGCCCATTGCGGCGATAATACTTTCGACAAAATTGATAACATCCCTAGCGAGCATCGCTCGCTTTCGTATTTTCAGGAGTCAGATAATTTGAGATCTTTTTTACAGTTTCGCCCCCATATCCATGCAATCCTCCCGACAGTTCTGATTCTTATTACAACCGGTCTCGCGGCAGGCCAGACGACTGGCGCGAGTGAAGAAGTCCCCGCCGTCAATCCCGTCATGCGCCGGATTGAACGCGCCCGAGCCCTGGCCGCCATACATCAACTCCCGGCCGCCGCCACCGAGCTCGAAAACGTTCGCGCGTCGGTGACCGACGTCGCGCTGCGAAATGTCACGACCTTGATGCTGATCGGCATCTATCTGGAAGAAGGGAATTACGGGCGTTCACAGGCATTACTGGAAGAGACTTTCGCGACCCGCGCAGCGCAGAAAGACGACTCGTTGCGCACCTATTTCGCGGCCGCCGGTCAGACTCTGAACGGCATTCGCTCGCACATCGCGAGATTTCGGAGTTTCGGAATCAACACCAGCGATGCCGGTCTTCCCGCGGAAGTCAACACCGACCTCGAACGTGTTCGCACGTTGCTCGAGCGCGTGATCGCGCAGGCGACGGAGATCTCGAAAGAAGCAGGACGGTCATACGACGCAATGGCGCTCCTCGAAGACGTGCTGGGAATACGTCTGGCGCTGGCTCGCAACGTCGAGGACCGCACCGTTTGGCAGGCCCAGTACCAGGCGGCGCGCGAGAAGATGGCTTCGTCGGGAGTTCAAGTACAGTCGCTTGGACGTTCGCCGGCGCTCGAAGTCGTCACTTCAAAGCTTCCGAATCCATTCGCGAATCAAAAGTCTTCGACTGACCCGCAGCAATCTCCCGCCCAATCCGGCAACACGACGACACCCGCTGCCACGACACCTTCGGCTCCCGCCGCGACCGCCGGCCCGGAACCGCAACTCGTCACGACCGGTTCGCTTAGCGGCCGCGAAAGCAAACGCGTCACGCCCGTTTATCCGGCAATGGCGAAGACCCACAACGTGACGGGCACGGTGCGCGTGTTTGCGATCGTCGATGAGAACGGCAAACTCTGGATCACGAACTCCGAAGGCCCCGCCATGCTGCGGCACGCGGCGGAAGAGGCCGCCCGCAACTGGGTGTTCCCACCGTCAACGTTCGCCGGCAAACCCGCGCGCCTCGCCGGTTATCTCGACTTTGATTTCAAATTGTGAACGGCTCGAGACGCGTTCCGCCATCTTCGCAGATCCGCCAAACTACATACTTGACTTTAAAGTAAGGTATTAGCTAAGATGCCTGCGGCTAATAGGTTATGAAGATTTCGGCACAAGAAGAATACGGTTTGCGCTGTCTCCTGCAACTCGCCCGGGCGGGAACGATGGGCGAATCGTTGACGCTGTCGCAAATCGCCGCGCTCGAGGGCATCTCGCAAGCGAATGCGGGCAAACTCTTGTGGATTCTTAGCAAAGCCGGATTAGTGCAGTCGACGCGCGGAACGAAAGGCGGTTACTCCCTCGCGCGGCCTGCATCGGAAATCCGGTTGAACCAGGTGATACGCGTGCTCGAAGGCGAGCCCGCCGAATCGCATTGCAAGAGCTACGCTGGCGTGCTCGACGCGTGCGTTCACACTGGCGACTGCGGTATTCGACCCGTGATCATCGAGCTGCACCAGATCGTCGACAACGCGCTCGCCGATATCACGCTCTCGCAGTTGTTGGGAACGGAAGCAAACGTCGACGCCGTGTTGCACCAGATTCAAGGCACGAAGCCCAGGGATAGTCGAGTTTAAATAAACTGATGAGCACAGCAGAACTGTTAGGCAAACAAGAATATAAATACGGCTTCGTTACAGACATCGAGTCGGACGTGATTCCGCGCGGTCTGACGGAGGACACTATCCGTCTGATCGTCGAGAAGAAGAACGAGCCGGAATGGATGCTGGAGTTTCGTCTCAAGGCGTTTCGTCACTGGCTGACGATGACGGAGCCGAAGCACTGGCCCAACTTCAAGTATCCGGAGATCGACTACCAGGACATCATTTACTACAGCGCTCCGAAGCAGAGGCCCGTGAAGGCGAGCCTCGACGAAGTCGATCCCGAACTGCTGCGGACTTTCGAAAAACTCGGCATTCCGCTACAGGAGCAGAAACAGTTGGCCGGCGTCGCTGTTGACGCGGTGTTCGACTCCGTTTCCGTCGCCACCACTTACAAGGAAAAGCTGAAGAAGCACGGCGTGATCTTCTGTTCGTTCACGGAAGCGATCAGGGAGTATCCGGAACTCGTCAAGAAGTATCTCGGCTCGGTTGTGCCGACGAACGACAACTTCTTCGCGGCGTTGAACAGCGCCGTGTTTTCTGACGGCAGCTTCTGTTTCATCCCGAAGGGTGTTCGCTGTCCGATGGAACTGTCGACCTACTTCCGCATCAACAACGCGGACTCGGGACAGTTTGAGCGCACGCTGATCGTCGCGGAAGAGGGTTCGTACGTTTCGTATCTCGAAGGCTGCACGGCGCCGAAGTTCGATCGCAATCAGCTTCACGCGGCTGTCGTCGAGCTGATCGCGCTCGACGATGCGCAGATCAAATACTCGACGGTCCAGAACTGGTACGCGGGCGACGAAGAAGGCCGCGGCGGCATTTACAACTTCGTCACCAAGCGCGGCAAGTGCGCGGGAAGAAATTCGAAGATCTCCTGGACGCAGGTGGAAACCGGTTCGGCGATCACGTGGAAGTATCCGTCGTGCATCCTCGCCGGCGACAACTCGATCGGCGAGTTCTACTCAGTCGCGCTGACGAACCACGCGCAACAGGCCGACACCGGCACGAAGATGATCCACCTCGGCAAGAACACTCGCTCGACGATCATCTCCAAAGGTATCGCGGCCGGTAAGTCAAACAATAGTTATCGCGGGCTCGTGAAAGTGATGCCCAAGGCGGAGAACGCCCGCAACTACACGCAGTGTGATTCGATGCTGATCGGATCGAAATGCAGCGCGAACACGTTCCCGTACATCGAGGTGATGAACAACAGCTCGAGCGTGGAGCACGAGGCGTCGACGTCGAAGATTAGCGAGGAACAGCTTTTCTATCTGCAACAGCGTGGCATCTCGCAGGAAGACGCGGTGTCGCTGATTATCAACGGCTTCTGCAAGGACGTTTTCCTTCAGTTGCCGATGGAGTTTGCGGTCGAGGCAACGCGGCTGCTCGGATTGAAATTGGAAGGTAGTGTCGGTTAGCACGGATAAACACGGATTGGTTTACGGATGTTAGAAATAAGAAACTTACACGCCGCAATCGACGGCAACGAAATCCTGAAAGGTATCAACCTGACGGTCCGCAAGGGCGAGATCCACGCGATCATGGGGCCGAACGGCTCCGGCAAATCGACGCTGGCGAAAGTGCTCGCCGGACATCCGCAATACGAAGTGACTGCCGGCGAAGTGCTTTTCGAAGGAAAGAACCTGTTGGAGATGCCGCCTGACGAACGCGCGCGCGCAGGCGTGTTCATGGCGTTTCAGTATCCGATTGAAGTGCCTGGCGTTTCGAACGCGCAGTTTCTGCGGCTCGCCTACAACGAGAAGCGCAAGCACCTCGGCGAGGAAGAGCTCGATCCGCTCGAGTTCAAAGACCTGTTGAAGGAACGGGCGAAGGTCGTCGAGATGGATGCGAGCTTCATGACGCGTTCAGTCAACGAAGGTTTTTCCGGAGGCGAGAAGAAGCGCAACGAGATACTGCAAATGGCGGTGCTCGAACCCAAGCTTGCGGTGCTCGACGAGACCGATTCCGGTCTCGACATCGACGCGCTGCGAGTCGTCGCGGGCGGCGTCAATCAACTGCGGACGCCGGACAACGCGATCATCCTCGTCACGCACTACCAGCGGCTCTTGAACTACATCGTTCCTGATTACGTCCACGTCCTGGCCGGCGGCCGCATCGCGCGCGAGGGCGGAAAAGAGTTGGCGCTGGAACTCGAAGAGAAGGGTTACGACTGGATCAAAACTCTGGATCAGAATAGAGCAGGGGCGCCGGCGAATTAAAATGGTGACAGAACTCGTCAAGTCAGAGAATTTCTATCTAACTGCGTTCGCATCGGTGAAAGAGTTGAGCCCAACTGTGCCGTGGCTCGAGCTTGTTCGTTCGGGCGCGATCGATCGCTTCGAACAGATCGGTTTTCCATCCGTCCGTGAAGAAGAGTGGAAATATACGAACCTCGCGCCGCTGGCGAAGGAGAGTTTTCAACCCGCGATCAAGCCGAGCGACGTGTCGGCCGCGGACGCAGCCCGCTTTGCTTATCCGGAAACTGCAAATGCGCACCTCGTCGTCGTCAACGGATTTCTGAACGAGCAAGTTTCCGTCAAGACAGGACTCGGCGACGTCGTCGCGATCGATCTTTTCAACGCCGTGGCTGATGCGAGATACAACAAGATCGTCCGCAAGTATCTCGCCCGCAACGCCAATTACCACGACCACGGACTGAAGGCCTTGAACACTGCGTTTCTTCAGTCGGGCGTGTTTCTCTGGATACCGAAGAACGTCAAACTCGAGACGCCGTTGCAGATTACGTTTCTATCTGATGGCCTGTCCGATGGGTCCTCCGAAGGATCGCAGATGGCGAGTTTTCCGCGGCTGTTAGTTGTCGCCGAAGAGAACAGTTCGGCCACGTTGATCGAAAACTACGTTGGCGACGGCCGCTATTTTACTGACGCGATCGCCGAGATCGTGCTGAAAGACGGCGCGCGACTCGAGCACTATCGCGTGCAAAACGAAAACGATCGTGCTTTCCACGTCGCCACGACCGCCGCCGAGTTGGGACGCGCCAGCAGTTACGACGTGACCTCGATCAATCTCGGTGCGCAACTCGCCCGTCACGACATGTCAGTCGTGCTCGATCACGAAGGCGCCGAGTGCTGGGTCGACGGCTTGTACGTCGTCGGGCCGGACCAGCATAGCGATACGCATTCCGTCATCGATCACAAGCAACCGCACTGCAACAGCCATCAGTTGTACAAAGGCATCCTCGACGGCAACGGCCGCGCCGTCTTCAACGGCAAGATCTTCGTGCGTGAAGGCGCGCAGAAGACTGACGCCATGCAGACCAACAAGAACCTGCTGCTTTCGCCGCAGGCGCGCGTGGACACGAAACCGCAGTTGGAGATCTACGCCGACGACGTGAAGTGCGCGCACGGCGCCGCCGTGGGCCAGATCGACGAAGAAGAGTTGTTCTACCTGCAAGCACGCGGCATGAACCCCGAGCTCGCGCGCAGTCTTCTGACGTACGGGTTTGCCGAAGAAGTGATCGGAAAGATCAAGATCGAGTCGATCAGATCTCAATTGGACGACGCTGTAATGACGCACCTGAACACCCGGCTCGACACTTGATATGAGCACCGCGATTGTAAATCCATCCAGGGAAACGAACTCGCCGCGCGTTTGGGACGTCGAGCGCATTCGCGCCGACTTTCCCGTCCTGCATCAGACGGTCAACAGCAAGCCGCTCATCTATCTCGACAATTCCGCTTCGTCGCAGGTGCCGCAAGTCGTCATCGATCGCGGCAGCGTCTACCTGGAGCACGAACATTCGAACATTCATCGCGGCGTTCACTACCTGAGCCAGCGCGCGACCACCGCTTACGAAGGCGCGCGCGAGAAGGTGAAGCGTTTCATCAACGCCCGTGAGAGCCGCGAGTGCATCTTCGTGCGCGGAGCGACTGAAGGCATCAACCTCGTGATGTACGGCTATGGCCGCAAGTTCATCGGCGCCGGCGACGAGATCATCATCTCGGCGATGGAGCATCACGCCAACATCGTGCCCTGGCAAATGCTGTGCGAAGAAAAGGGCGCTCGACTCCGCGTGATCCCGATGAACGACGCGGGTGAGTTGCTGCTCGACGAGTACGATGGTCTATTAAACGAGCGGACGAAGTTAGTCAGCCTGATTCACGTTTCGAACGCGCTTGGAACGATCAATCCGGTCAAGGAGATGATCGCGCAGGCGCACAAGTACGGCGTTCCGGTGCTGATCGACGGCGCACAGGCTGCGCCGCACATGCCCGTTGACGTGCAGGACCTCGACTGCGATTTCTACGCGTTTTCCGGTCACAAGATGTACGCGCCGACCGGCAGCGGCATCGTCTACGGCAAAGCCGAGCTGCTCGAAAAGATGAACCCTTTTCAGGGCGGCGGCGACATGATCAAGACCGTCACGTTCGAGAAGACCGTGTACGCCGACCTGCCGAACAAGCTCGAGGCCGGCACGCCGGCGATCGCGTCGCAGATCGGTTTGGGTGCCGCGATCGATTACCTCGACAGCATCGGACGCGAACAGGCGGCGGTCTACGAAGCGGAGTTGCTGCGTTACGCGACTGAGCGAATATCAGCTATCGAAGGCGTACGCATCATCGGCACGGCAAAGAACAAAGCGAGCGTGCTGTCGTTCGTGATCGACGACATTCATCCGCACGATATCGGCACGATACTGGACCAGGAAGGCATCGCAGTTCGTGCCGGACATCACTGCGCGCAGCCTGTGATGCAGCGTTTCAACGTGCCGGCCACCGCGCGCGCGTCGTTTTCCTTCTACAACACGAAGGAAGAAATCGACGTGCTGGCGCGAACGATTGAACGAGTCATCGAGATCTTCAACTGATTTATGTCTGAACTTAGCGAACTCTACCAGCAGGTAATCCTCGACCATAACAAGAAGCCTCGAAACTTCCGCAAGCTCGAAAACCCGGATCGCAGTGCCGAAGGTTACAACCCGCTCTGCGGCGATCAACTGACCATTTACGTGAACCTCGCGGACGATTCAGTGCGGGAGATCGCGTTCGAAGGCTCCGGCTGCGCGATCTCGAAAGCCGCGGCGAGCATGATGACGCAGGCGGTGAAAGGGAAGAGCAGGGAACAGATCGAGGAACTGTTCAAGGAGTTTCATTCGATGGTTACCGGCGAGCTCGACGAGGAGACTGACGAGAACCAGCTCGGCAATTTAAAGATCTTCGCCGGCGTACGTGAATTTCCCGTGCGCGTAAAATGCGCGACGCTCCCGTGGCACACCATGCACGCCGCCCTTCACAACCAGGACCACGTGTCAACGGAATAAAGCAGGCCAATAGAACCGAGAGTGGTAGCGATCGGGCTTGCGCCGGTTCAACCGAGCCGAAAGGTTGAACCAGCGCAAGGGCCCGGTCGCTATCGCTCCCGGCTCTTTCGGCCGCTCTCTACGCCTTCAGTGGTCACGGTCAGTGGCGCCGTTGATGTTCCCACCAACACGCCTCCAATCCGCGCTTCCACCTTAAACGTATACAACCCCGGGCACGCCGTCTTCGGCACGTGGAACGGAACGTTCGCAGTGCGATCCGCGCCGGCATTGACCGGAATGGGTCCGAGGTTGTCGAGCGTGAAGTTACCGCAAGGGCTGCAATACGTGATCAGGAACGAGACGTCCACGCGGCTCGACGTGGCGTTGTGTGCATCGATAATCACCTTCACCGTCTTGCCGGGACTCGACGTCGCCGGCGACAAACTGACCGCGAACGTGAAGTCGCCAACCTCGACTGTGAAGGTCGTCGTCGCCGTGCTCGTGTTGCCCGCCCCATCAGTCGCCGTCAGCGTGATGGTATGCGTGCCGAGCCCGACCACTGTTCCGGCGAGCGGACTTTGCGTCACCGTCACTGGTCCACAGTTATCGCTGAAGGTCGCGCCTGCGACGACGTTCGGAATCGTGGCGGTTCCGGTGCTTGTCGCGAAGGTTGTCGGCGCCGGCGCTGTCAGCGAAGGCGCGGTGTTGTCGAACACTGTGACGGTCTGCGTCGCCGACGCGGAGTTGCCCGCGGCGTCCGTGGCCGTGTAAGTGATCGTCGTCGTTCCGACCGGGAAGACGTTTCCGGACGGCACGCCGCTACGCGCGACGTTGACGCTGCCGCTGTTGTCGTTCGCAGTCGCCGTTCCGAGTTGGGCCTCGGTGACGACGGTTCCGCACGAGACCGCGCCGGCGCCGGTGCCAACGCTGACGTTTGCGGGCGCGGTGATCGACGGCGCGACTGTGTCGTTGACGGTGATCGACACCGTTGCTTCAGAGCTGGTGAGCGCCGGCGACAGTCCGTCGCCTGAATCGCGCACGACGAACTTGAAGCTGTCAGAGCCCGTGAAGTCCGCAGCCGGCGTGTACGTCAGATTTGCGCCCATTCCGGAAAGCGCACCATGCGCCGGCCCAGCCGTCACCTCGAAAACCAGATCCGCGGTTTCGAGATCGCTGCCAGTCAGTGTTACCGAAACAGCCGTGTTGCTGTTCGTGGACACTGACTGGCTGTCGGCTGTCGGGGCGTCATTGACTGGATTGATTGTGACGGTAACGGTCGACACGTTCGAGTCGTGACTGCCGTCGCTGACCTTGAACGTGAAACTGTCCGAGCCGTGGAAGTTTGCGGCGGGCGTGTACGTCAGGTTCAACCCGCTGCCGCTAACCACGCCGTTCGATGGTCCAGTAACGATCGTATGACTGAACACCGGCGACGCCAGCGGGCTCACCGCATTCAGCATGATCGACGCAGCGAAGTCTTCGTCGGTTGTGGCGGACTGGTCCTGAGTTCCCGGCGGATTGTTTCCGTCGATGCCTGCCTCGATCGAGTTTTCGATATTGTCAGGAACGTTCTCGAAGAAGTCGTAGCCGGTGAGCGCTTCGACAGCGTCGACCGTGGTCAGGTACGTGTGCCAGTCGCTGTTGATGCTGTTCTGGTTCGGCATGATCACGGCGATCGTCCTTGCGGCGGCAGTGACTCGTGACAGATCGTCATCGCCGTTCGGAATCACCAACGCGACTTTCCAGGTGAACGCCGGAACAGTCACGCGGCCGTTGGCAATAGTCTCGGCTGGACCATTGTCACCCGAGCCGCCGGCGCCCGCTGGACCAGCGACGACGTAAACCTCGTTTGCCGGCAGCAGTGTGCGCAGGAAGCTTTCCAGGTCGGCCCACGGTCCCTGATTGTTGTCTGGCGCCTGCGGCACCATGTTCGACATCAGGAACGTCTCCTGGTTGAGCGGAATCGAAGCCGGATTATCGCGGTCGGCGTTCGGCGTCATGTGACCGCGGTCGAAGCCCGACGCGAAGTAATCGGTCGATTGGACGCGATACCAGTCGGGCGCGACAGCCGGATCCGCGCGGAAGGTGTCGTTGCGCGGCAGGTTGCCGGTCCACTGGTTCTCGAGATGCCAACTGACCCAGTTCGGAGTTCCCTTGTCTCGATTGTAAGAGAGCGAGAACGACGGCTTCTCCATCAGGTAGTTGTTCGGCTGGGTTGGGTCGGCGACCGCATTCGACGGATTGCCAAACGCGAGATGAACGTTCGGCGCGAACGGCGCAGGCGCACCCGCGCTTACAACCGTGAAGGTCCACGAGTGATCGGCAAACAGCGTATCCGTGTTCGGTCCGCTGTCGTCGAGGTCTTGATCGTGAACGTTGGCATGGAAGACTGTGACCGTGCAGTGCTCGCCAAACGTGAAGCTCGTGTTTGGCGTGATGTGGTAACCCTTGGCGCTGTTGTAGGAAGCAACAGTCGCGCTGTCGTGCTGGCCGGAGCTCGTGCACGTGATGTCAAACCACGAGCCTGTTACGTCGACCGGCTCGCTGAAGTCGACCGTCACCGTCGCGTCGTAAGGCGCGTTGAAGCCGTCGGTGATCGGATCAGTTCCCGCGACCCATGGACCAAGCTCGACGATGGGCGCAGTGCGGCGCGGATTCGGCGCGCCGGTTTGGAAGTCGTCGCCGTTCTGGTTCGTGTCCTGCGCGCCGTTCAACTTGCGAAACACGGCGCTGGTGTTACTCGGCGCCGGCGCGCGCGAAGCACCTTCGAAACAACTCGCGCTCGAGCCGTAGCCGAGGAAATCGACGATGTCCGGATCGACACCGTTCGGACACGAACCCGTCAGGTTCACCGAGTTGCTGACGAGCGCGATCTTGCCCGTCGTGGCGCTCATGTTGATGTCGCCGGTGATGTTCGCGCTGACCGGAAGCGGCGATCCATTCACGCCGCCGGACGCGAGCGAGACGAGGAAATACTCTCCCGGAGCGATCGTGCCGCCCAACGGCTGTTTGTTGGTCCAACTCGTACCGGCCGCGGATGCGTACTGCAACGACCAGCCGGCGAGATTGAACGAGACGCCGGTGGGGTTGTAGAGCTCGACGTAGTCGTGCGTAAACGTCGCGCCTGAGTTACCTCCGCCGCCGTAAAGCTGACTGATGACGACATGATCGACCGGCGGCGGCGGTTGTTGCACCGTCAAACTGATCGAGCCGCTGCCGGAGCGCGACTGCGCGTCGGCGATCGAGAAGGGAAGCGACTTCGCGCCTCCTGTCGTGAGCGACGCAACCGTCGCCGTGTAAGTGAAAACGTTATCGCCGGCGGCTGCGTCGCCTCCGTTGATGCCGTCGTCGAAGAACTGTTGGACCGCCGAACCGCCGATCGATGAAAGATCGGCTGTAACGGAGATTCCGGTGCTCGCCGGATTTGCTCCCGGCGTGACGTTGACCGTCAGCACGGTGTTTTCGCCGGCCAACACGTTGTTCGGATTAGCAGCGCCAACGCCGGTCGGGTTCGTGGGCGTTACGGCTGCCAGGCCGAGAATCGAGACGTTGTCGATCGCGAGCGCCTGCGCGTTCGTCGTTACATTTCCGGACGTGACTGAGTAGTTCCACGCCAGGTAGATCTCCGCGCCGTTGTTAACCGTCACATTCAACGTCTGGTTGACGACTGACTGTGTAGCGCCGGGAGCGTTTATGAATCCGCTGTTGTCGAGGTCAGGAGTGAAACTCGTAAAGAAGTTTGGTCCGGCATCGGTCCATGTGTTGCCGTCTGGCGAATAGTAGAGTTGGACACGGAAGCCTGCGGGGTTCGATCCGTTTCTGTATTTCTCGACGTCGTAAGAAATGTTCAGACCTGTGAGCGCGTCTCCTGAGTTGTTGATCAGTTGTGCATAGAGGTTGCCGCTCATCGTCGCCGTGCCTGAAGCGACGAAACCAGGCGCGCGATCCGCGTTGCCCAACGCGGTGCCGCCGGCGCCGAAGTTGTAACTGCCGTTTGCCGCGGTGGTGGAAAGGTTCGCACCGCCGACGCGCAAAGTTTGTCCACTGCCTGAGCCCCACGTGCCGACTGTTCGTACCGCGGAGATCGTCTGTTGCCGGAAGTTCGCAGGAAGGTTCGACGGCGTCGGGCTCGAGATGGGAATGCCCATGCTGTCGAAGTCTTGCGTATACGGAACAGTTGTTGATAGCGAGATCGCGGCGAAGGCGACATAGACCGACACGAGCGCGAGCACGATGACAGTGGCGATAATGCGCCAGGTCCTCGTCAACGTTGGTCTACTGGTTTTTTGCCGGCGAGTTCTTCGCAGGTGGCGTCGAGCGTTGTGGGCAAACATATAGGTATCCTTCCAAACTTCTAGTGACGAACCGTCGCACGTTTTGGAGAGGGATACCGGTAGGGCAAATTACCCGGCAGGGGCTTAATTCATGCTTTTACCAGCCTTCTGAAGGCGCGTAAAGTCCTTATTTTTTGGTTGACTGGATTCTGGTCAAGGTGACAACAGATCGGTCACATAGGCAGGTTCAGACCGGTCAGCCTGGCCCAGGAAATCCGTGTTCCCACAGGACGTGGGAACACGGATTTTTTGGTTGGAACTACTTACTTGATTTGAAACTGCACGAAGTGCAGCGTGGGATCGTCGCCGGCTGTGAAGTACAGCTTGTACGTGCCCGTCGTGAGGCCTGTCGTCTTCAGGTTCAGGATGTAGAAGCCGTCCGTAAACCTGAAGTCGTTATCCTCGTTTGCATTGCCGGCAGTGATCACGTCTCCGGAAGCCGACGTGGAGACCTGCTCGACGTTGACTGCATGAACCACGATTCCCGCCGACGACACGTTGTTGCCGTTGACGTCGCAGAGCTGAATCTTGATCGGGTATGCAGCTCCACTCTTCACGGCCTTCGTCTGATCGTAGAGCACGCAGACGTTGAACGTGACGGATAGCGTTGCCGTGTCGCTGCTCGGTTGCGTGAAAGCACCACCGCTGAACTCGCCCGTGATGGTCAGAGCTTGCGGCGTGGTCCCACCCGGCAGGATGTAATTCGCTGTCGCGACTCCGCCGGTTACATTTCCGACCACCGGTACACCGACGACGTTGTTGCTGGAGTCCCGAACCGTGAAGGTAACTGTGCCTTCGCTGATCGGCGCTGGTCCACTGACGTTTGCGGTCAGCGTCACGCTTTGGTTCGCCGGACTGAAGACGGCCGTAGCGTCAGACACTGTCGTCGTCGTTGCAGCTTTCGGGAACTTGAAATATCCGACCGGCATATCGTGATCGGAATTTCTTTCGGGCCGCGCTGCATTACCGGCGAACAGCGCGCCTTCCGGGAAGTCGGCGTTGTTGCGGGCGATGTGGTAACGCGTGTTGATTGATTGAGCGGCCGTATTGATGACGAAGTGATCGATCGCCTGCGGCGTGCCTTCGAAGATGAAGCTGTAACGCTGGTCCGCCGGAAGCGTATCGGTCAGGTTTACGAAGTCAGGATCGACGAGATCCGGGCTCGCGTCGACCACCATCTGATCGTCAGCCGTGGGCATGCCCTTGATGGTTGCGACCGGATCGGTGTAGCCGTCGTTGAACTGATAGGCGTTGTAGTCGCCGATCGAGAGCACGGGCGTTGCAGGGTTCGAATCCTGCAAGCCGTCGAGCAGGCTGGCCAGGAACTCGGCCTGGGCTTTGCGCTTCGCGCGAACACGCGGCCCGTCGCCGGTCACCAGCTCGATGTCGATGAACGAGCGCAAGTGATTGACGACGACGATGACCTGCCGCGGATTTGCCGACGCAGCATCGACGGTGGCGTTTAGAACAACCGGCGGCCGATCGTTGAGCAACGCCGGGTTGCCGTCCGGGTCGATAAACGTGTTGCAGTTTGCAGGCTGGCCGTTGCAGCCCGGTTTTTCGATCTGCGTGACGCTGTCGATCTGGATGCGCGGCGTCTTGATAAGGAACCCGACGTCCTGATCGTTGTCCTCCGACACGCCGTCCGACTCAAACAAACGCGCCTCGTAGTGAACACCGGAGATCGCCTCGATCTGATTTGCCAGCGCCTGGAGATCGGCAAGGTCGAAGATCTCGATCGTGCCGATGATGTCGGGAAGGTGCAGTACGTCGCGAATGGCGAGGGCCGCCTTTGCACGCTGCGTCGCGTTGTTGTTGAAGTTCTCGATGTTGAAACCGGCAACGGTAAACTCGCCCGCCGCTGGTGTCGGTACCGGAACCGCGCTCATGTTCGCCGATGCGCTTGGCGGCGTTTGCGGCAGCACCTTGTAGTCGCCGAACGTGAAGTCGAGTGGACCGGTGATGTTCGAGAGCGTCACGTTTGAAGTGACCTGGACGGAAGTGGAACCGGCCAGGCCGTCAGTGTCGACCATGATCCGCTCGGGGTTTTCGTCCCAGCGAGGAATGCAGCAATCGATCGCATTCGTAGTGGGATCGGGCGGCACCGGCAGCGAGATCTCGATGCCGGGCTCGCGCATCGGACGCGCAACTCCGTCGAGTACGGTAAAGATCTCACCAAACGCGTTGGTCGGAGAAACGGAGACGAGCGTGTCGGCATGCATGCGCATTCCTTCGAAGCGCTCGAGCTGCGTCGGTAGACCAGCGGGATCGAGGATCGTCGTCGTGAGCGTGATGGCGGCGGGTAAAGGATTGCCGCTCGTCGAAACGACGATGTTTGCCGCTGTCGCGGAAATCTGAGTCAGGTTAAAGAACTCACTCACCGAGCCGGTCACCGTCACCGCATCGCCGGCGGCAACTGACGGAGAGCTGGATGTAAAGACGAAGATTCCTTCCGACGTATTCGGGTCGAGGTCGACCGATGCATCGGGTTCCTGCATGAAGAAGCCGTTTGTCTTGCGGGCAGTCACGACGCCGGGAGTGATCACTGTCTGTCCGACAAACGGAGAGACAAGACCGTTGCCCTGAACTTCGTGAATCCTCGCCGGCACGGCTGGAAGCGGACAGTTGTTCGTGGCGTCGGCACTCGGAGTACGAGCTACGTACGTTGTGGTGTTGCGTGCGCCGCCGGCGCCGTTCGGACAGCGCCCGACCGAGTCGACGTCAGATGCGGTTCCGCCCGCTTCGTCGACCTGTTGCTGGCCGGCGTTCAAGAGAACAAGCAGTCCCGGATCGTCAGCATCGGCAGTGTCGTAGACGATGGCATCGCGGAGGTTCGTCGTGGTTACCGCGGTGTTGAGCGGGAAGTTGGTTCCGTTCGCAGCGTAGAGCGCGACGGCGTCTGCGCCGTTTTGTAATGTACCGTCGGGCAACGGCATATCTCTTGCCGGAACGCCAGAGTTGCCGAGAACGAAGTATCCATTTGCATCGGTCGTTTTACCGTCGAGATCAAATGCGGCATACGAGAGGTCATTGCTGCCGTTGAAGAGCACGACAACCAGGCCGTCGAGCGGCGTGTTTCCAGTACCGCCATCGTAAAGCTCGACAAACTCCGCGACGTCCGCGCCCGGAGTGTCTGAATCGATTTCGTTGATGATCACGTTGCCCGCCGGTGTCGGAGACGGTGTCGGCGTCGGAGTTGCGGAAACGCAGCCGCTGGACGAGTTTTGCGGATCGCTGGGCGTAATCAGTTGGAAGTCGGTGGTATTGTTGTCGGTGTCAGTGCCGCTTCCCGCCACGCCGCCGGGCTTGCGTTCATAGCCCCGGTTCAAATTGGTGGACCCGAGATTCGCCAGCGGCGTGCCTTCTTTGAAAGCGGAGCCGGCGCTCATGCCGACCTGGTCCACTATAGTGTTATCAGGTAGCGTCACGGCAAGACCGCCGTCGTCTCCAATGCCGACATTGTAAGTTTGATTGCCCGCCACCGCGCCGCTGTAAGGACCTGCGGTTGCGTTCGAGTTCGTAAAGAGATAGTGGCAGCCCGGTTGCAGCACCGTTCCGGCCGTAACGATGGCCCGGTCTGATACGCTGGCGGACGCATTGGAACCTCTGATTTTCCAACCGCCAATGTTGACCGGCGCGCCGGACAGATTGTAGATCTCCACAAATTCATCGTTTCCGCCGTTCGGGCCACGAACGCGAAATTCACTGATCACGATGTTGGTAGAAATTGCCTGAACTCGGGATGAAAGCGCCAGCCATTGCATGGCTGCGAATAAGGCCAGAATTACGGCTCCACACGTAATCAACACACGGGTCGCACGTGTAAGGTGAAAGGGGCTGCTAAGACGCATAGATAGTCCTCACGATATAGTCAAAAAGTGGCAAACCAATCCGCACATTATTTATGAGGCATACCGGAGGAACATTGAGGCCGGCAGGAAAAAATTGTGTGAGCCTTTTATCAGGTTCTCTATTGGCCGGTCAAGTTAACGTGCCTTTAAATCCGCGGCGCGTGAAAACACGGATGATCAGGCTGACAAGTGCTTGTCGGAAAGGCATAATGCGTCTCACGGAGGAGCAACTTTTCTGACCTTGATCATTCAGTCGATTGAACTGCGCGAGATCCGCCTGCCCCTCGTCCACTTCTTCGAAACCAGCTTCGGTCGTACAACTGAACGGCGCATAGTGTTGGCGCGAGTCCGCGACACCGACGGCGCCGAAGGCTGGGGCGAATGCACCGCCGGCGAAGGCCCGTTCTACAGCAATGAGTGGACCGACACAGCGTGGTCGACGATGCACGACTTCCTCGCGCCGATGGTGCTTGGGAAACGCGTTGACGGCGCCGCGCAGGTTTTCGGTCTGATGCGGCCCGTTCGCGGTCACCGCATGGCGAAGGCGGCGATCGAAAACGCCTGCTGGGACCTCGAAACCAAAAAGCTCGGCGTGCCGTTGTGGAAACATCTCGGCGGCACTCATCGCGAGATCTCCTGCGGCGTCTCGATCGGTATTCAGAACACGCCCGAGATCCTGCTGGAGAAAATCCGCAAAGAGGTCGACGCCGGTTATCAACGCATCAAGATCAAGATCAAACCGGGCTGGGACTTGAAGATCGTCGAACGCGTCCGCAAAGAGTTTCCCGACATTCCCTTGATGGGCGACGCAAACTCCGCGTACACGCTCGCCGATGTCACGCTTTTCCAGGAACTCGATCGCTTCAACCTGATGATGTTCGAGCAGCCGCTCCCACACGACGACATCTTCGATCACGCGAAACTGCAACCACAGATTCAAACTCCGATCTGTCTCGACGAGTCGATCCGTTCGGCGGAGATCGCCGTTAACGCGATCGCGCTTGGCGCGTGCAAGATAATCAACGTCAAACTCGGGCGCGTCGGCGGCCACAGCGAAGCGAAACGCCTCGAACAAGTCGCGCGTGAACGAGCGATTCCCGTGTGGTGCGGCGGCATGCTCGAGTCGGGAATCGGACGGGCGCACAATATCGCCATGTCCACGCTTGCCGGTTTCACGCTGCCGGGCGACGTCTCCGCCAGCGCGCGTTATTGGGAAGAGGACATCATCGAACCGGCGGTGACCGTCAGTCTGCGCGGCACGATCACGCCTCCAAACGCGCCGGGCATCGGTTTCAACGTTAATCTTCCGCGTCTCGACGCGCTCACGGTACGCAAGGCCGCGATCAAATAATCATTCATGTCAGCCAACCCCATTTCATTCACAGCCGCTCGACAAATCCACGAACTACTCAACGAACGGCAAGTCGAGATCGAGGCGTTCATTCGCGCTGTCGTCGAAACCGAATCGCCTTCGGGCGACGAGAGCGGCAGCCGTGCCGTCGTCGGTCTGCTTTCGGAAGCGGCTGAACGTATCGAATGCGTGAGCGAGATCAAGCACATCCATGCGCCGGACTTCGGCCAACACGTCGTGATCAAGGCTTTCGCGGAACATCAGTCTCGAGGACAGATCCTCGTCGTTGGACACACTGACACGGTACACGCGCGCGGCTCAGTCGACTTGCGTCCATGGCGTCGTGAAGCGGGAAAGATTTTTGGGCCAGGCGTGTTCGACATGAAAGCGAACTGTTGTTTGATCGTCGAAGTGCTGCGCGCGCTGTCGGACCTGAAGATCTCGCCGCAATGCGCAATCACGGTTGCCTTGACGTGCGACGAAGAAGTCGGGAGCTTCTCGGGCTGGCCGTTGCTGGAACAGACCGCGAAATCCGCGAACACTCGTTACGCATTCGTGATGGAGCCGCCTGCGCCCGGCGGTCGAGTGAAGACAGGACGAAAGGGAACCGGGATCTTCGCGCTTAAAGTCGAAGGCAAAGCGGCCCATGCCGGGCTCGATCCGGAAAAAGGCGCGAGCGCGATCCTCGAGCTGGCCCGCCAAACGGAACGGCTGCACGCGCTCAATGGATCCGGATCGGGCATTACGGTGAACGTGGGCGTGGTCCGCGGCGGGACGCGGTCAAACGTCGTCGCCGCGGAAGCAGAAGCTGAAATAGACGTTCGTTTTTCAACTGAGGCAGAGTCGCTCGCGATCGAGCGCATGTTTGCGAAAGTGACGCCGATCGACGATCGGACGAAAGTGTTCGTTTCGGGCGGCATCAACCGTCCGCCGCTCGAAAGAACGTCCGCCGTCATAGAACTGTTTCAAAAGGCGCGCGCGATCGCGTCCCAGTTGGATTTCGAACTCGGCGAAGCGCAAGTGGGCGGCGCATCTGACGGGAACTTTCTCGCGGCGCTCGGGATTCCGGTGCTCGATGGTTTGGGAATCAGCGGCGACGGCGCGCATGCCGTCCACGAACACATTGAAGCTGACGATATCGCGCGCCGCGGCGCGTTGATCGGCGGGCTCCTGGTTTCTGAGTAATGCTGGTTTCTGACCAATGTTAGCTTCTGAGTAATTAGCCTGCGAGTGAAATGTTAATCGCAACCTGGAACGTAAACTCGATCATCATGCGCATGCCGGCCGTCACGCGCTGGCTCGACGACGTGAAACCCGACGTCGTCTGCATGCAGGAAACAAAGTGTACGGACGACAAGTTTCCGACCCTGGTTTTTCAGGAACGCGGTTACCAGTGCCAACTCTTCGGGCAGCAGGCGTACAACGGCGTCGCGATTCTGACGCGGATGGCGTGCGACACCAGTCATCGCGGGTTTCCGGGTGACGACGCCGCGGAAGCGGGCGCGCAGTCACGGCTGATCGCGACAACTGTAGACGGCATCAACATCGTCAACGTCTATATTCCTAACGGGCAGGCGGTTGGATCCGAGAAGTACGCGTTCAAACTGGAATGGATGAATCGTCTGCGGGAGTTCTTCGACAAGCATTACGAGCCGTCGACGCCGGTGCTGCTTTGCGGCGATTTCAACGTTGCGCCGGAGGAGCGCGACGTTCATGACGTCAGGCTGTGGCAGGGCCGGATCATGTTCAGCGAACAGGAGCGTGCGACGTTGCAGCACATCAAGGATTGGGGATTCACGGACGCGTTTCGTTTACATGAACAAGCCGGCGGGAAGTTTACCTGGTGGGACTATCGCGCGGGCGCGTTCCGGCGCAACATGGGACTGCGCATCGATCACGTTTGGATTACCCAGCCGCTCGTCTCCCGCAGCCTTCGCGCCTGGATCGACCTGGCCCCACGCACCTGGGAAAAACCATCAGACCACGCGCCGCTACTCGTCGAGTTCAATTAACCACAAAAGGCACAAAAGACACAAAAGGCACAAAAGATAAAAGGAGGAAGAGAGTCAAAAGGAGGGAAGTCTTGCCCTCCCTTTTTCACCTTCTTTTTCTTCTTTGTGCCTTTTGTGTCTTTTGTGCCTTTTGTGGTTAGAGTTCTAGTTGGAAGTCAGCTCCGCCGTCTTCTCGGTAATATCTTTCTGCGCCCACTCGTTGTCGCGGCTGGCTTCGCCGGCTTTCGAGCGCTTCGCGGCTTTCATCTTCTGCACGAGGTCCATGTGCGTTGAGAAGTAGGGAAGGCTCTTGCCGACGATCTCCTGAATCGAAGAGAAGCCTTTGTCGACCATGAACTTCTCGACGCCTGCCTTCAACTCGTCGATCATCTTCACGCCCTGAAGCATCACGCCCGTGCAGATCTGCACGGTGGACGATCCAAGCAGGAGGAACTCGAGCGCGTCGTGCGAGGTTTCGATGCCGCCGATGCCGCTAATCGAAACACCTTCGGGCACACCGAGAGCGAGTTGGCTGACCATCCGCAACGCGATCGGCCGCACTGCCTGCGCCGAGTAACCACCCGGCACGCAGTAACCTTCGACGGTCGGCATCGGCCGCAGCGTCTCGAGATCGACGCCAATAACCGAAAGGATCGTATTGATCGCCGAGATCCCGACAGCCCCGCCGGCCACCGCCGCCATCGCAGGCTCGCGAATGTTCGTGATGTTCGGCGTCATCTTGGCCCACACCGGAATCTTCGACACCTCCGTGACCCAACTCGTCACCTCTTGCGTCAGGTCCGGATGCTCACCCATCTCCGAGCCCATCTTCCGTTCAGTCATTCCGTGCGGACACGAGAAGTTGAGCTCGAAACCGTCCACGCCGGTGTCCTGGACCATGCGCACCAGCTCCTGCCAGCGGCTCTTCTCGTACTCCTCCATGATCGACGCGATCAGGATGTTGTTCGGAAACTCTTTCTTGACCTGGCGAAACTCTTCGAGCCACACGTCGATCGGACGATCGGAGATCAACTCGATGTTTTCGAAGCCGATAACCTCGCCGGTAGAGCGCGAGCGAAGTTTCCCGTAGCGGGGAACAACGTTCACCACCTTCGCCGATTCGAGGCTCACGGTCTTCGCGACCGCGCCGCCCCAGCCCGCTTCATACGACTTCGCGAGCACGCGGGCGTTCGTTCCCGGCGGCCCGGAGCCGAGCAGAAACGGATTGGGGAACTTCATGCCGTTGACGGTGATCGATAAATCCATGGGGTCCTGCTCCTTGATCAATCGGCTACTAACGAGCCATACGTGTCAGGCCGGCGGTCGCGGAAGAACTGCCACGTGTTGCGCACTTCGCGAATCATGTCGAGATCGAGATCCGCGACCACGAGCGCGTCCTTATCACGCGGCGCTTCCGCCACGAATTGTCCACGCGGGTCGCAGAAATAACTCTGGCCGTAAAACTCGCCGATGTCCCACGGCTGCTCGTGACCGACGCGATTGATCGCGCCGACGAAGTAGCCGTTCGCAACTGCGTGCGCGGGTTGTTCCAATCGCCACAGGTATTCGGAAAGTCCCGCGACCGTCGCTGACGGATTGAAAACGATCTCAGCGCCATTTAAACCGAGCGCACGCGCACCTTCAGGGAAGTGACGGTCGTAACAGATGTACACGCCGATGCGCGCGAACGCCGTGTCGAAACACGGGTAGCCGAGGTTACCCGGACGGAAATAAAACTTCTCCCAGAACCCGGGATTGACGTGTGGAATGTGGTTCTTTCGGTACTTGCCGAGATACTTGCCGCCCGCGTCGATCACTGCGGCGGTGTTGTAGTAGACGCCGGCGATCTCTTCTTCGTAGATCGGAACGATAATCACCATGCCGTGCTCTTTCGCGACTTCCTGCATGAGCCGCACGGTCTCGCCGTCGGGAATGCGTTCGACAGCTTCATACCATCGCGTCTGCTGCTCGGCGCAGAAGTAAGGCGTGGTGAAAACTTCCTGCATGCAGAGTATCTGCACGTCCTGCGCGGCGGCCTGCTCGATGAAGGTCAGGTGTTTCTCGATGTTGAGACGCTTGATCTCCTCGATCGGCAGGTCGCTCGGCGCCGCATTCGCGCACTGTATCAGTCCGCATTTAACGGTGCGTGGCATTAAGCGAGTCTCCCTTCGAAACGCGTGTTAAGACGTAGTATATGACGAATCCCAGCGCAAAAGTCACGAACCATGCATAAGTGTACAGGTGATCGACAAAGATCGGAGTACTGACCTGCCCGCCCGGTGTTGACGCCGCGCGAATGAACCCGGGCACGACGGGAGCGATCGCCACACATAGAGCGACGATGGCCCGCCAGTTGAAACCGTTTCCGTAAGAATACTGGCCGTGAGGATCGAACAGTCCTTCGAGATCCAAACGGCGCTTTCTAATTACCCAGTAGTCGCAGATCAGGATTCCCGCAATGGCGCCCATCAGTCCGGAGTAACCGATCAGCCACGTGAAAATGTACGCGCCCATCGACGACATCAGCTTCCACGGCATCATCAGTATGCCGATGACCGCGGTGATCAAGCCACCGGTCACGTAAGAGATCAGCCGCGGGTTGAGGTTCGAGAAGTCGTTTGACGGCGAGACGACATTGGCGGCCATGTTCGTGGTGAGCTGAGCCGCGAAGATCACTGCCGTCGCAAATAGTATGATCAGCACACTGTCGAAACGCGCCATCAGATCCACCGGGTTCGGAATCGCTACGCCGTAGATCAAGACAGTCGCACTCGTGACCGCAACGCCGATGAACGCGAATGCGGTCATTGTCAGCGGCAGTCCGAGTGCCTGGCCCAACATCTGCGACTTCTGCGACCGTGCGTAGCGAGTGAAATCAGGAATATTGAGACTCAGGGTGGCCCAATAACCGACCGAAGCCGTCAACGCGCCCGGAAAGATGTCCCAGAAATCGTTCCGCTGCTTTTGCAGCGCCGTCGACTCGGTCAACACGCGGCCAAGCCCTCCCGCTCGCCACGCAGCCCAAACCAGGACCACAAGGCCGCCGAGTAACAGCAGCGGCGCCGACCACGTCTCCAGATACTTGATGCCTTCGACGCCTTTCAAAATTATGAACACCTGAATTCCCCAGAACAGAAAGAACGCGATCCAGGTGTGCAGCGCGACGTCTAAAACCAATGCACTCAGACCATTCCACGCGGGAAACATGACGCCGAACAGCGCGTCGATCGCAGTGCCGCCGATCCAGGTCTGAATGCCAAACCATCCGCACGCCACGATCGCGCGCAGCATCGCGGGAATGTTCGCTCCCTTCGTGCCGAACGCCGCACGGCTCAACACGGGAAATGAAACGCCGTACTTCGTTCCCGCATGTGCGTTGAGGATCATCGGGATGAGCACGATCGTGTTGCCGAGCAGGATCGTGATCATCGCCTGCCACCAGTTCATGCCCGCTTCGATGAATCCGCCCGCCAGCGTGTAGGTGGTGATCACGACGCTCATGCCGATCCAGAGTGCGGCGATGTTCCAGGTGGACCAGGTTCGCTCCTTGATCGTCGTCGGCGCGAGATCGGGGTTCCAAAGAGGACTGTGTGAAACGTCAGTACGCAGTTCTTCGAAATCGCGTTGGGTGGGGGATTCGCTTCGGGATACGCCTCGGGATCCAGTTGTCATCCGCGTTCCTTTGTTACCTTGTTTTCAGCGCAGCGAGTCGTCGATGAATCGCGAAACGTCCGCGTGCAGCTTCGTGAGCGACTTCTCGTCGATGTACATCATGTGTCCGGCCTCGTAGTAGCTCGTAGAAAAATTCTTGAGCAACGACGGATCGAGGCTTATGTGGTGCAGCGTGTACTCCACGGCGTAATAGGGCGTGGCCATGTCGTAGTAGCCGCTGGCGACGAAGACTTTCAGGTACGGATTGCGGGCGAGCGCGGTGCGCAGCGCGGTGCTCGTGTCGACGTAGTTGTTGTTCGCGCCCCAGTTCCACGGGCCGATGCCGCCGCCGAGGATGTAGTACTCGAGGTCCGTTTTGTAACCGAGCTGTGTGCGGACGTAGTTGTTGAAAGTGGAGGTGTACGGCGGACGGATAGCGGCTTCGCTCGCGTCGTACTCGGCGCTGTCGGTGGCGATGCTCGAGTCGTAGCCTTTGAAGCGGCTGTCGAGTCGCCCGATCGATCGTCTTTCGGTGCGTAGCAGTTCTTTGCGAAACAGATTCAGGTTGACTCGGAGATCCGCGTAGTCGATGAACTTCGGATCGAGTCCGGTGTAACGCGAGAGTTTCGCGATCGTTTCTTGCCGTTCCTGCGGTGTCAGCCTTCCGCCTTTCGCGAGCGCGATCGTGTACTCGCCCGCGGCCCACGCTTCCGCCTCCGCAACTACGCGATTGACGGGTTTGGATTGCAGGTCCGCGGGAAGTTTCTTGTGATACCACGCCGTTGCCGTGTAAGACGGAAGATACAGCGCGTACGGCAGATCGTTACCGGAATCGAACCTCGTCGTGGCGAAGTTCATGATCGTCGAGATCAGCATGATGCCGTTGAAGGCAATGCCGCGCTGGATCAGGTAACCCGCGAGAGACGAAGCGCGCGTCGTGCCGTAGCTCTCGCCGGCGAGGAAGAGCGGCGACGTCCAGCGCTCGTAACGCGTGAGGTACATGCGGATAAACTCGCCGACGGATTCCGTGTCGCCTTGCAGGCCGAAGAACTTCTGCGCGAGCTCCGGACGAGCGGCGCGGCTGTAGCCGGTCCCGACGGGATCGATGAAGACGAGATCCGATTTCGTCAGCCATGTGCCGGCATTGTCAACCAGTTCGTACGGCGGCGACGGCATTGAACCATCGGCATTCATCTTCACTCGTTTCGGACCGATAGCGCCGAGATGCAGCCACACTGACGCCGAACCTGGCCCACCATTGAATGAAAACGTGAGCGGCCGCGTTGGTCCACCCGCCGGACGGTCCAGCACGTAGCTCATGAAAAACATGCGCGCTTCAACTTCGCCGTCGCGGTTCTTGATCGGCATCATGCCGGCGGTCGCTGTGTACTTGAGCACCGATCCGCCTACACGAATTTCATGCCGCGTGACGACGGGCGGTTCTTCCGGCGTGGGCGATGGCTGCTGCCGCGCTTCTCGTGTCGGCGCAGAGGGAGCGGGACTCGGTTGTTGCTGCGGTTGTTGAGGAGGTCCCTGAAAGAATAGTCCAAGAGCTAAGAGTATCAGTCCGAGCATACCGTTACTTAGTTCTCCGTTTTGGGGAATGGCAGAGCTGAGATTACGACCGCTTCACATGGTTACACAGGTACCGCGCTTCAGAAACTGTCCGTCGCCGGCCTTGCCTTTGAAGTCTCCGCCGTCGACGACGACTCTGCCGCGCGAAAGCACCGTCTCGACGACGCCTTTGATCTTCTTGCCTTCGTACGCGTTGTAATCGACGTTCATGTGACTGGTCTTGACGCTGAGCGTCTGTTCCTTTTCCGGATCGAAGATCACGATGTCGGCGTCGGAGCCGACTGCGATCGTTCCTTTCTTCGGAAACAGTCCGAACATCTTGGCCGCGGCCGTTGACGTCAACTCGACGAAGCGATTCAAGCTGATGCGGTTCTCGACCACACCGCCGTTGTAGATCAGCGGCACTCGATTCTCCACGCCAGGCGCGCCGTTCGGGATCTTCGTGAAGTCGTCGAGGCCCAGCTCTTTCTGTTCTTTCATGCAGAACGGACAGTGGTCGGTCGAGATCACTTGCAGGTCGTCCATCTTCAGACCTTTCCAAAGCTCCGCCTGGTTCCACTTCTCGCGCAGCGGCGGCGTCATTACATACTTGGCGCCGTCGAAGCCGGGTTCGTCGTAGTTGTCGATCGAAAGGAAGAGATACTGCGGGCACGTTTCGGCGAATGCCGGTATGCCGCGGTCGCGCGCCTGCCGCACCTGGTTGAGCGCGTCGGCACACGACAAATGGACGATGTAGACGGGCGATTCCGCCATCTCGGCAATCGCGATCGCGCGATGGACGCCTTCGGCTTCGGCGATCGTCGGTCTCGTCAACGCGTGATACTTGGGCGCGGTGCGTCCGTTCTCCAAAGCGCGCTTGATGATCTCGTTGATGACGATGCCGTTCTCGGCGTGCATGCAGATCAAGCCGCCGCGCTGTCCCGCTGCCGACATCGCGCGAAAGATCGTGGCGTCGTCGACAAGAAACACGCCGGGATACGCCATGAACATCTTGAAGCTCGTCACGCCTTCGTCCATCGCCGTGTAGAGCTCTTCGATCTGCTTGTCCTCGAGTTCGGTGGTGATGAGGTGAAAGCCGTAATCGATGGCGGCTTTGCCTTCCGCCTTCTTGTGCCAGTTGTCGATGCCTTCGATGAGCGATTGGCCTTTGTACTGAACGGCGAAGTCGATGATGCTCGTCGTCCCTCCGTGCGCGGCGGCGATGGTGCCGGTTCGGAAGTCGTCGGAAGCCTGCGTGCCGCCGAACGGCAGCTCCATGTGCGTGTGCGGATCGATGCCGCCGGGAATCACGAGCTTGCCCGCGGCGTCCAGCGTGTTGTCGGCTTCCATCGTGAGCTCATTGCCGATTACGGCGACGCGTTGGTTTTCAATAAGTATGTCGGCGACGTAGTCATCAACCGCGGTAACGATGCGGCCGTTTTTGATCAGGGTTTTCATTGTTGTTTCTTGAGACACGGTTTGTTTGCAGACGCGTCGGCGGCGCGGCGTGCGTCTTCGTTGGCGTTTGGACCAGGCATGATCTTATCGGTCACGCAGATCTCCGTGGCTGTGATCTTGGTGACAGCGAGATAGGATGACTGTTTGTTCGGGCTTTCCGGATCGTCGTTCGCGTTGTAGCGAATGATCAAGGCGACGGGCGCGGGTTTTCTGTTCTGTTGGGCCATACGCCACTCGGCTTTCGCGCCGACGCTCGAGAAACCGCCGCTGATGACGTCCCAGAGATCGAGCGAGTGTTTCACGCCTTTCGGAGTAACGACGGTGACGTTCTGTCTGAGGTCACCCTCAACTACGAGCAGTGAATAACCGGCGACGCCAGGACAACGCCCTTCGTAATCGTTTGTTTGCGCGTTGACGGGTTTGATGGTGCGACATTGAGTGGCGGCCAGGGATGTATAGACGCTGCTGTTTGTTTGGCCCATCGTGTTTATGGCCGAAACCGACACCAGTATCAGTATTGAAATACGGATTTTCAATACAGGTTCCCCTCGCGTTTGCGGCCGGTGTAATCGACGTAGACCACTTTGAGATCGGTGTAAAAATCGAGCGCAGTCGAGCCCTGTTCGCGATCGCCGATGCCGGTGCCTTTTATGCCGCCGAACGGAATGTGCGCTTCGCCGCCCGTCGTCGGCGAATTGATGTGCGTCATGCCGGTTTCGATCTCGTCGACGAAACGAAAGATGCGCGACGCGTCGTTGGAAAAGATCGACGACGTTAGACCGTACTCGCAGTCGTTCGCAACTTCCATCGCCGACTCAAAATCCTTGACGCGCAACACCGACAACACCGGACCGAAGATCTCCTCGCGCGCGATGCGCATGTCGGGCGTCACGTGATCGAAGACGGTCGGGCGGACGAAATAACCTTTGTCGAGCCCGTCGCCTGTGGCACGCGAACCTCCGCACACGAGCGTGGCGCCGTCTTCACGTCCGACGTCGATGTAGTTGAGCACAGTCTTGAACTGGCTCTCGTCAACGCACGGTCCCATGTCAGTTTGCGGATCAGCGCCGGGGCCGATGCGCATCGACTCGGCGCGTTTCGCGACGCGTTCCACGAACTCGTCCGCGATCTGTTCGACAACGACGGCGCGGCTCGTCGCCGTGCAGCGTTGTCCGGACGATCCAAACGCGCCCTGGACCGTCGACTCCACCGCGAGATTCATATCGGCGTCTTCGAGAATAACGACCGGGTTCTTTCCGCCCATCTCGCATTGCACCTTCGCGCCTCGCCGTGAAGCCTGTTCATAAAGGCGAATGCCCACGCCATTCGATCCCGTAAACGAGATCGCCTTCACTGCTGGATGATTGATGATCTCGTCGCCGGCTTCGGAGCCTGAGCCGATGACGAGGTTCAAGACGCCGGGCGGTATTCCGGCAGCTTCGAAGAGCTCGGTGATGCGGACGGCAGTCGCGGGCGTAATCGACGCCGGCTTGAACACGACCGTGTTTCCCGCGACCAGTGCGGGTGCGAGCTTCCACACCGGAATCGCGACCGGAAAGTTCCACGGCGTCACGCAGGCGACGACTCCGATCGGCTGCTTGATCGTGTACGCGAAGTTCATCGCCAGTTCGGAAGGAATCGTCTCGCCCGTCATGCGCCGCGACTCGCCGGCGCAAAACTCGGCGACGTTGATCGAACGCTGCAATTCGCCGCGAGACTCGGCGATCGTCTTGCCCTCTTCTTGCGTCAGCAGTTGAGCGAGTTCTTCTTTATTCTCTTCGAGCAAGCGCGCGGCCTTGAGGACGATGCGGCCGCGAGCCGGCGCAGGGGTCGTACGCCAACCGCGAAACGCTTCGGCAGCAGCGTCGACGGCCGTGCGCGCTTCCTCGCGCGTCGCTTGCCGAATAGTGCCGATGACGTCGTCGGTGTTCGCCGGATTGATGTTTGAAGCAGTGCGTGTCGAGGCGGATTCGAGCCATTTGCCGCCGATAAAATTGCGGTAGGTATTCATAAGAGTGCTGGAATATATCATGTGCTATAACACTTTGCATGACTTTGGAACCTCAGAGTATTCCTGAGCTTTTGCGCCAACGCGCGGCTGCCGCGCCCGGCAAGCTCTTCCTGTTTTCCGAAGCCGACGAGCGGCGGTACACCTATCGAGAATTTGAAGCGACGGTGAGACGAGTGGCCGGCATGCTCGCAGCGCACGGCGTTCGTAAGGGCGACGTCGTGAGTCTGTTGCTGCCGAACAGCGTCGAGTACGTGGTCGCGTATTTCGCGTGCTGGCACATCGGCGCGCTCGCCGGACCGATTAACTCGCTGTTGAAAGCGCAGGAGATCGAGTATGTGATCTCGAATTCCGACGCGAAAGTGCTGCTCGTCAATTCCGAGTTTGTAACTCAGATTGAAAGTAAAGAAATCGAAATCATTGTCTTCGATAACGTAGAACAGGTTCCGGGAAAACCGGTAGAAGAAACACGGATTGATAAGAACGACGAAGCCATCATCATCTACACGTCCGGCACGACGGGAAAACCGAAAGGTTGTTTGTTGACGCACGGCAACGTGATCGCCAACGCCAGACAAATCTCCGGTTGGCTAGGATTCACCGAAGCCGATCGACTGCTTACGATGATGCCACTCTTTCACATGAACGCCGTCTCCGTGACGACGATGTCGGCGCTCTACGCCGGCGGCTCGACAGTCGTGAGCCCGAAGTTTTCCGCGTCGCGCTTCTGGCAAATCATTTCCGATTATCAGATCACTTCGTTCGGCTCAGTGGCGACGATGTTGTCGATGCTGTTGAGCGCCTATCCCGACGGAGTTCCATCCGGTCTCAACACGCAGCAGCTTCGTTTCGCAATGTGCGGGTCAGCGCCCGTGCCGGCGGAAGTGATGAAACGTTTCGAAGAGACGTTCAACTGTCTCGTCGTCGAAGGTTACGGGTTGTCGGAATCGACTTGCCGCTCGACGTTCAATCCGCCGGATCGCCGCCGGCGTCCCGGTTCGTGCGGTCTGCCGATTGGCAACGAGATGCGCGTGGTCGATGAAGAAGATCGCGACGTTCCCGACGGCTCACTCGGTGAGATCGTCCTCCGCGGCGAGAACATCCTGAAGGGCTACTACAAAAACGCCGACGCCACCGCGAACGCATTTCGCAACGGCTGGTTTCACACCGGCGACATCGGTTATCGCGACGCGGACGGCTTCTACTACATCGTCGATCGCAAGTCAGACATGATCATTCGCGGCGGCGAGAACATTTATCCACGCGAGATTGACGAAGTGCTCTATCAGCACCAGTGCGTTGCTGCCGCGGCGGCGGTCGGCGTGCCTGACGAACTTTACGGCGAGGAGGTCGCCGCCGTCGTCGTGCTGAAAGACGGCGCAAACGTTTCAGAGCACGAGATAATTGAGTTTTGTAAGTCGCGTTTGGCGGATTACAAATGCCCGAAGACAGTCCACTTCGTAGACGACATTCCGAAGGGCCCAACAGGCAAGCTGTTGAAACGCGAGTTAGCGCAGATGTTGAAAGGGAAGTCTTAGCTCGTGCCGCCCTCGAGATTGGGCATTTGCGGCGCTGCAACGGTTCCTTTAGCCCGATCGAGCAGCCACGCTCCGACCAGCCACAGCGCACAGATTCCGATCATGATCGGCGAAAACCATTTGCCGTAAAGACCGTCAGGCGAAAACTTCTCGGTCGCTTCGTGCAGCATGTCACTGTTCGGTAGGAGTCCAGCTTCAGTGAACTCGTGGAACGAGTAGATCGCGACCTGGACCATGAAGAGCAGCAGGAAGATGCTGGTAACCTGGAAGAACCGCTTCAGGTTGAGTAGATGACCAAACTTGGCCCAACCGAGCGCGAACGCCACTGCCGCCAACAAACCAAGCAACGCGCCATTGATGAGGTTCGGATCTTTGACCTGCATTAACAGTAGCGCCGTCTCCATGCCCTCGCGGGTGATCATCAGGAAGGTGAAGGCGAACACGCCCAACACCGCCGCCACGCGCGAGCTATTCGACGAGACCGCGGTCAAGCGTTCACGCATGCGCTGCTGGACCTTCGGTCCTGTGCGCCACATGTGAATCACGAGCGTTCCAACCATCACGACGGCTACAGCGCCGAGGACGGCTTCGCGCAACGCCTCATTGGCAAAGAACGTGCTGATGGGGCCTCCGATCGCGTCGCCGAAGATGCGGCGGACGGTCTCGTCGTCCACGCCCGTGTTGAGCACGTAGGCGAGGGCCGCACTGGCCGCGAGGGCGAGTGCGATGGCGATGTAGACGGAGGAGTTGAGCCACTGTTGTCCGGACTTGCGGAGGTAGGCCAGGATAACGGCGACCAGGAGGAAGGATTCGAAGCCTTCACGGAGTACGATAATGAAGGAGTTCAGCATGGCTGCGGCAGTATATCCTAGTTGAAAATAGATTTCAATTTCATCCGTGCTGAGTCGCCGTGAAAAAAGCGAGACGCACCATTTTTTACTGGCTGGCTGTAGGAAGGATGGCGAGGTCGGCGCGCACCGGGCCGAGTTGGGTCATGGCCGTAATCCGCAAAGGCAATCGCCTTCGATCATCACTCACCCAAACACGTAACTGGTATTTATCAGGCTCCGGATCGTCGGTGGTTATCGTCAGCGCAATCGCCGGAATCACTCTCTGGCCGATCCCGATCTGTTCACGCTTACTCGCCGTCACAATCACTGTCTTCGGTTTGTTCTCCACTAAAACCGGTATCGCGTTGCGCTTCGGCGGCGTGAGATTGAACGTTCGGAACGCGTAAAAGAACGAAACATAATCATGCGTGCCGACGGGAATCTCGATCCGCGTGCCTTTATCAGTCGTTATCGTCCCCGTCTCCTGATTGATCGTCAGCGTCGAATTCGCTCGCCGCGCGCCTTCGACGAGATTCAACACCGTGCGATACGGCAACAGCCCTTTCGGGTCGACGTAAGAATCGATCTGATCCTTCGCGACGAAGAGACGCGCCGCGGCGTTGGTCGTTTGCGCTGTGACGGTGAGGAATATCCCGTCACGTTCGAAGTAACGCGAACGGCCTTTCACGTGGAAAGTCGCCGTGCCCATCGGCGTCGTGCCCGATCCGATGAACACCTGGTAGTTGAGTTGTTCGTTTAGGGGAAATGGCCAGTCGCCGTTGGTTGTGGCAACAGGCGGTGCGGAGGCTGTTGGGTTCGGCGCGGGCGTGGCGATCACCGGCGCCGGCCCCGCGGGCCCAGGCGGCGGTTTGATCATTTCCGACCCGGCGAGCTCCGCCGTCAGACGACCCGAGCTCACTTTCGCCGTCAACAAAACCGGCACGTGCCGTTCGTCGTCGCTGAAATAGATCCTCATGTTACTGAAACGCGAATTGCTGGCTTCGACTTTAGTGACGATCGTGTCAAACGATCCGACGTTTGTTCTGACGATTTCGCGTCCAATAACTTTCAACTCAACCTGGTAAGTAACGCCTTCATCACGGATGGTGATGTCGTACTCGGCTCCGTCAGTCAGCGGCAACGCGCGCGCGCGATAGAACGCCGACAGAAAATCGAACGTGCCGCCTAACGCGCTCATCTTCGGCGGTATCGCCTCGCTGCCCGCGGGTTGACTGAAGTCTTGTGCCCTGTCATTCGACTTGATCGCGTCGCGGGCGACCTCTTGCGACCGAAACGGCAGGCCGGTGCCGGGATCGATGTAGGTCGTGTAGTCGCTGTTGATGGCGAAAAGCGCGACATTGACGACGCCGGTCGTTTCGACGTGCGCTCGCAGTTCGATGGCGTCGCGGCCGTAATGGACGCCGCGTGACACGACCTCGAATTCGGCGTGAGCGGCGCTCGGGAAGTTCGAGAACGAGACGTTGTAAGTCAGGCGTTCGCCGACGCGGTATGGCGCCTGCGAAAATGAATGCGTGCCATTCTGTGCTGCTACAGGAGACAGAAACCCGAGGAGGAGGACTGTAAATAGCAGGATTAGCGGGGATTTCAAGCTGAGATTCACCGTCGCATAATAGTTTTAATTTAAGACTTGAGCAATGGGTACACGCCCGACGCTATGCGGCAGTTCCGCTTCATTTCACTGCGCTGCACGCTGCATTTCGCTGACAATCGCGCGGGCGGCGGCGAGTGGGTCCGGCGCGCCGGTGATTGGCCGTCCGACGACAAGATACGATGCTCCGGCGGCGAGCGCCGCTTCCGGAGTCGCGACTCGTCGTTGATCGTCTTTCGTTTCTGCCGGGCGGATGCCGGGAGTGACGACGAGGAAATTCGGATTCGCGATCGCGGACCTGATTGCCGCGACCTCCTGTGGCGAAGCGACGACGCCATCCACGCCCGAGTCTGCCGCCAACTTAACGAGCCGGCTCACGGACTCCGCCGGCGACTCTGTCACGCCGATTTGGGAAAGAATTGCTGAGTCGACGCTTGTGAGAACACTGATCGCCAACACCGCAGTGCGCGGAGCGCCGGTGCGTGCGGCAACTTCGGCGACGGCTTCAGCCGCGCGCTTCATCATCTCCGGCCCGCCGCTGGCATGAACAGTGAACATCGAGACTCCGAGCTCCGCGGCGGAACGTGCCGCGCCCGCGACCTGGTGCGGAATGTCGTGAAATTTCAGGTCGAGAAACACGCGCGATCCCGACGCGATGATGTCTCTCACGATTTGCGGTCCGACGGCGGTGAACAGCGTCGACCCGATCTTGAACATGCCCGCGACGCCGCGAAGTTGGTCCACCAACTCGAGCGCCTTGCGCTCCGTGTCGACGTCGAGCGCTACTATTAGTTTGTCGTTAGCCGGCAATGATAGGTTCCTTTCTCAGAAGTTGTTTGACCTTGCAACCGACCGCTTCTCCGATGCTCTTCATACCCTCGCGTTCGAGGATTCGAACGAGACCTTGATTTATCTGCCGGACCACGCCTGGTCCCTGGTAGATAAAGCCGGTGTACAACTGCACGAGACTCGCGCCCGCGCAGATCTTTTCCCATGCGTCCTCCGCTGTGAAGATGCCGCCGACGCCGATCAAGGGAATCCGTCCGCCGGTTAGTTCGTAAAGCTCGGCGATCATTCTCGTCGACCGGTCCGCCAAAGGCTTGCCGCTCAAGCCTCCTTCTCCGCACGCATCTACGCGCGCTCGGTCCGTGCGCAAGTTGTCGCGGCTGACGGTCGTGTTGGTGGCGATGATGCCGTCGATGTTCAAGCGCTGGATGGCGTCGACAATCATTTCCAGATCGCGGCGTTCGAGATCCGGCGAGATCTTCACGAGCAGCGGAACGGGCGCCGGTCGCGACGCCGTCTTCTGTAACTCACGGTTGCGTGTTTGCAGAGCAAGGAGCAGGGAAGTGAGTTGATCTGACTGCTGCAACTCTCGCAGTTGCGGTGTGTTTGGCGAACTGACGTTGATGGCGATGTAGTCGGCGCGTTTGTAGACCAGTTCAAAGCTCGCGAGATAGTCGTCGGTCGCGTGTTCGAGCGGCGTGATCTTGCTTTTGCCGATACTGATGCCGAGCACGCAATCGGGTCGTTGTCGTTCGACGCGCTTCGCAAAAGCGGCGGCGCCGTCGTTGTTGAATCCGGCGCGATTGATCAGCGCTTGATCCTCGGAGAGCCGGAACATGCGCGGCTTCGGATTGCCGGGCTGCGGATGATACGTAACCGTGCCTGCCTCGATGAAACCGAATCCCAACGCGGCCAAAGATTCGAGCGCGATGCCGTTTTTGTCGAAGCCGGCAGCCAGGCCGACGGGGTTCCGGAAACGCAGATTGAACAGATCTGTGTTTAGCATCGGCGACTCGAATGGATGCCCTACAAAACTCTTCAGGAAAGGAAGAGAGTGTAGTGCCAGTTCGTGAGCGGTTTCAGGCGGCAGCCTAAACAGGATGGGACGCACCAGCGAGTGGTAGACCATTTTGCGGCTCTATAAAGTATCAACTAGAAAGAGCAGGAGCAACTTGTCACCTCAGACGCTTCTTGTTAGTATCCCGCAAAATGGATTTCATCGAGAAGGCTCGCATCATGGATGGTCCGCGCATCAACCGTGCGCTTGCCCGTCTGTCTTCTGAGATCGTCGAAGAAAACCATGGCGCGGGCGATCTGTTTCTCGTCGGTATCCGTCGACGAGGCGTGCCGCTCGCCGAACGCATGGCGGCGAAGATTGCGGACCTCGAAGGTTCCCGTCCGCCAGTCGGCGTGCTCGACATCACGCTCTATCGCGACGACCTTTCAACGGTGGGCGCCAAGCCCGTCGTCAATCGCACCGATCTTCCCGGCGACATCGAAAACCGCAACATCGTCCTGATCGACGACGTGCTCTACACCGGACGCACGATTCGCGCGGCCATCGATCAACTAATCGATTACGGACGTCCGCGGCGCGTGCAGTTGGCCGTGCTGATCGATCGCGGCAAAGAGCACCGCGAGCTTCCGATTCAGGCTGATTACATCGGCAAACTCGTGCCGACCAAAAAAAGTGAAATCATCAAGGTCATGCTAAACGAGTTCGACGAGGAAGAAGGAGTGGTAATTGTCGAGCGACCGTCGGAGACGACGTGACGAAAGCGGCCGGCGGGCCGCTTTTTTTGTGCCACAAAAAGGCACAAAATACACAAAAGCCCTGAAACATGCAGCCAACTTTTAATCGCAAACATCTTCTCGGCATTCGCGAGTTGGACAGTGCGGAGATCACGCACCTGCTCGACACCGCAGAGACGTTTCGCGACGTCTCCAAACGCGAGATCAAAAAGGTCCCGGCACTGCGCGGCCGAACAGTCATCAATCTCTTCTTCGAACCGTCGACTCGCACCCGAACCTCTTTCGAAATCGCCGCCAAACGCCTCTCCGCCGACGCTGTCAACGTCAGCATCTCGACGTCCAGCGTCACAAAAGGCGAGACTCTGTTGGACACCGCGCGCAACCTCGAAGCGATGGCGCCCGATTGCATCGTCATTCGTCACTCGATGGCCGGTGCGCCGCAACACCTCGCGCGCATGTGCTCCGCTCCGATCGTCAACGCCGGCGACGGTTCGCACGAACATCCGACACAAGCGCTGCTCGACGCGCTCACCATCCGCGAATACAAAGGACGCATCAAGGGTTTGAAAGTCGCCATCGTCGGCGACATTCTGCACTCGCGCGTCGCGCGTTCGAACATCTACCTGCTGACGAAGCTTGGTGCGAATGTCAGCGTCGGCGGACCGGGAACGCTGGTGCCGAACGAGTTTGGCGAGCTAGTTGAAAGCGGCCTGCGCGTCGAAAAACATTTCGAAGACGCAATCGACGGCGCTGACGTCGTCATGATTCTGCGCATTCAACGCGAGCGACAGGATGCGGCGTTCTTTCCGTCGATGCGCGAGTACGCTGTCCATTACGGATTGCATCCGCGTCATCTCAAACGCGCAGCTTCGGACGTGATCGTCATGCATCCTGGTCCGATGAATCGCGGCGTCGAAATCTCTTCGGAGATCGCGGACGGCAGCCAGTCGTTGATTCTGGATCAGGTGACGAACGGAGTCGCCGTACGCATGGCCGTGCTTTACCTGCTCGCGGGCGGCAACTTCGAAAAAGCGGAAAAAGACGACGAAGCACCGCCGGTGAAAAAACAGAAGCGAGAGCGCAAGGCGAACCACGAATGAAACTGTTGATTGCGAATGGATATGTGATCGATCCGGCGCAACAGGTCAACGCCGGTCGAAACGTGTTGATTGACGAAGGGCGCGTCGTCGGTCTGCCCGACCGCTCGGAGCCGGCGCCGGAAGACGCGCACGTACTCGACGCCACGGGATTGATCGTCGCGCCGGGTTTCATCGATCTGCACACACACCTGCGCGAGCCGGGTCAGGAGTACAAAGAGACGATCGCGTCGGGCGCGTCAGCAGCTGTCGCCGGCGGATGGGCAAGCATTTGTGCGATGCCCAACACCGATCCGATCAACGACAATCCCGCCGTCACACGCTTCATAATCGAACAAGGCCAGGCGGCGAACCTCGCAAACGTCTTTCCGATCGGCGCCGTCACGAAGGGAAGCGGCGGAAAAGAGCTCGCCGAGATGGGCGAGATGAAGAACGCGGGCATCGTTGCGGTGTCAGACGATGGGCGTCCGGTCCCCAGTTCCGGAATGATGCGGCGCGCGATGGAATACGCGCGCGGGTTTGATCTCACTGTCGTCGATCACTGTCAGGATCAGTCGTTGAGCGCGGGCGGCGTGATGCACGAGGGACGCTGGTCGCTGATTCTCGGATTGCGCGGCATGCCCGCGGCGGCTGAAGAAGTTGACGTGGCGCGCGATTGCGTTTTGGCGAAACTAACGCGTGCGAAAGTCCATATCGCGCACGTTTCAACTCGCGGTGCGCTCGAAGCAGTGCGGCAGGCGAAGAATGACGGTTTACAAGTGACGTGCGAAGTGACGCCGCATCACTGGACGCTCACCGACGAAGCAGTCGCCGAGTACGATACGAACACGAAGATGAGCCCGCCGTTGCGGAGTCGCGAACACGTCGATGCCGTGCTGGCTGCGATGAAAGACGGTACGATCGACGCCATCGCCACGGATCACGCGCCGCACCACGCTGACGAGAAAAGTCTCGAGTTTGACCAGGCGCCGTTCGGCATCACAGGGCTCGAAACTGCTGTCGGTCTGGCGTTCGATCTCGTACACAACGGATTGCTCGACCTCGAACGCGTTGTGGAGATGTGTTCCACAAACCCGGCGCGGATCTTCGGTCTCGCCGACCGCGGATCGCTCAAAACCAATGCGCACGCGGACGTCACGATTCTCGATCCGCAACTCGAGTGGGTTTTCGATGTGAACCGCTCGAAATCGAAGAGCCGCAACACGCCTTTTCACGGACGCTCGCTGCACGGCGCCGCCGTCGCGACGATCGTCGGCGGGCGGTTGGTCTATATTCATCCCGACTATTCCCGCATCAACGAGTTGAAGCAAAGACGCGCCTCCGTCTGACTCGACGGCGGCAGAATCAAATGTGAACAATTCCGAGATAGCGCCCGCACAACTAATCCCCATCCTGTGCCGCTTCAAGTACTAAAAACATTGCGTAACGGGTGCCCGCGCCCTAAAATGCTTCGGACCTAGTTATCCGGTAGCATTTCTAAGACGCCAAAAGTAGGTGGTTTCGTCTTTGTTCGCCCCACGGAGCAGAGCCGTTTCTGGATTTTTAAGCGCACTTTCAGACCCGCGGATTAAAAGGAACAAAACGGAGGTCACGATGAAGAAGCTTTGCAGTCTTTCCTGTATGGCCGCCCTCGTCACCTTGATGTTGGCGCCGGTGTGTTTTGCCGACAAGAACAAGAACAAGGTGCTGAAGCAGCAAGAGCGCTATACATTGTCTCTGGAGTTGGAGTTTACGAAGAAGGAGCAAAACCCGCTCGAACATGCTATTTCCGTCCTCTTCGATGTTGGCCCGAATGGGTATGCGACCGGCTTCCTTGTAGGGAACGGATTAGTGATGACCGCTTATCACGTGATCTCCGGTAACCTCAGCACCACCAAGAAAGTCATGCTCGGTTTCAAGGCCAGCGACGAGCTTGCCGTGAAGGTCTACGTCGACGGCTGCCGCGCGAAAGTAATCAAGGTCGACAAGGAAGCGGACCTGGCACTACTCGAGATGTGCCGCAATTCGAAGTCCGCGAAGGCGCCGAAGTTTCAGACTGCGCCTAATAAAGACGATAAGCTGTTTTTGATTGCGCGGCCGCACGGCGACAAGGTCGTCAGTCACGGAAGCTTCTACGGCAACTACATGCTTGGAAACCAGGAGTACTGGTCAGTCAAGATCGATAGCCGCGACGGGTTTTCCGGAAGCCCGGTCTACAACGCCAACGCGGAAGTTGTGGGCGTCTTCAGCGGTTACGACTGGTCCCAAAAACTGGCCTTGATCAGCCCGAGCACGCGCGCGCAGAAGTTGCTCGAAGACTACCAGGCAAATCCGAACCCGTAACCACGGATTTCACTGTCAATTTTTTAGCGAGCGCTTGAGGTGCTCGCGGTGAATGTCCCTGACCAGGTAAAGCTCTGACATGCGGATGCCTAGTAGCTTGCGCCCTGCGATTTGGGTGCAGACGACGAGGTAGTTCGTCAACTGGTTCGCCGTCACTCGCCAGCGCGGCAAAACTCGATGCTCGAAGTTGTATCCAGCTTCGAGCCGCACTTTCAACCGCTCGTGCGACGACCAGCGCTTCTTCGAGCTCTCGCCTCCGTGGTGCAGCAGCACTGCTTCCGGTACAAACACCAGCTTCCACTTCGCTTTCGTGATCCGCCAGCACCACTCGGTATCTTCCGAGTACATGTGAAAGCGTTCGTCAAATCCGCCCACCTGATCGATCATCTCGCGCCGCGCCAGCATCGCGGCGCCGCTGAGCATCGGAACGGTGCGCTGCCGATCGTGGTCCCAGTGACGCCCGAGCAGCAGCTCACCGCGAATACCGCGCGGCAGCAAGTGATAAAGCTTCAACTGCGACAGCACCGTGTGCCAAACCCGCGGCGGATTGAAAAACGCGCTGATCTGCAACGTGCCGTCGGCGTTGAGGATCTTCGGCCCGCAGACGCCAATCGCCGGATCGGACTTGATCGTTCGCATGAGCGTGTCGATCGTGCCGGGACGGACTTCGGTGTCGAGATTGAGCAGCAGGACGAACGGAGAATCGGTCAACGCGAAGCCCTGATTGTTTGCGGCGCCGAAGCCGCGATTGTCGGAGTTGTTGTGAATGCGAAGCTGTTGGTTTGCGATGAGCGGCGCGAGAAGCTCTGTGGATTTTAGTTGGGCCAGACTGTCGTCTTCGGAAGCGTTATCGACGATCAGGATCTCGTAACTGGCGTCGGGTCGAGAATTGACGATCGTTTCGACGCACCGCGTCAGAAGGCCGCCGCCGTTCCAGTTGACGATAATTATCGACAGTTCATAAGCCATCCAAACGTTTTCCAATTCGACCAGTTCTACTTAAGACACAAGATCTTTAGCGGCGCTCTTGAAGCCGTTTGCGTACTCGTGATAGCGCCACGACAGCAGCTCGCGCAAGACGGCGGGCACGCGGTTCAACCGTCGCTGCGGCAGGTTGGCGCGGACGTCGAGGTGGCGCGAGTAGTTGTTGACGAATGAAAGCGCCTTCCGGCACTCGAAGCCGTTTCCCTGGGTTGAGAGTCGATCGTGTAGCGTCTCGAGAATTGTTTGTAACTCCGCGCTGGAGTTATGTCGCTCGAGCGCTTCGCGGGCGCCTGGTTGTTTTTGAGTTTTATGCGCCGGCGCGCCGATCTGTTGTCGTCGATGTTGCCGGTACTTGATCAGCGGCTCTTCGATCAGCGCGACATCAGACACGGCGGCGACTGTCAACGCGATCCAGCCGTCGTGAATCATGCGCGTAGTCGTCGGGATCGGCAGCGACAGCTTCGCGTATCTCGACCGAAACGCCATCGTCGCACCGCTGACGGTCCAACCGGTTATCAACACCTCGAGCGCACGCCCGTTGGCGACCAGTTTTCGTTTGTGCGCGTCAAACCCGACTTCGTCCCACATGCGCCGGCCCAGCGGGTTCAGTTGTTCGTCGACGACGTCGGCGTCTGAAAAGACGAGCCCCACGTTTGGGTTCCTGCTGAACGCCTCCTCGATTAACTGCAACTTGTCCTGCCGCCAAACGTCATCCTGATCGCTCAAGACGACGACGTCGCCTGTACACAATCCGATGGCCTTCTCGAAGTTCTTTACTGTGCCCAGGTTCTTTTCGTTTTCGTGAAAAACGACGCTTTCGGGAATCAGCGATCGGGTCTCATCCGTGGATCCATCGTCACAAACCACGATCTCATCCGCCTGTCGTGTTTGTCCGAAAATACTTTCCAACTGCGCCGGCAAAAACTCGGCGCCGTTGTAAGTACACATGGCCACGGATATTCGCACGGCGGCCATTTTACTCAATATACCTGCCGGTTCTGAACTCGCTGTTTACTCGCAAGGCTAAATCGCGGCTCCGGCGTTCCAGTGCCGGCAATAATCGCGGCGACGTATTCGCCGACCGCCGGCCCGTGTTTGAATCCGTGTCCTGACCCGCCGCCAACGATCCAGACGTTCTCGATCTCCGGATGCTGGTCGATCAAAAAATCGCCATTCGACGTGTTCTCATACTGGCA
>DASRIM010000054.1:0-12897 GCA_035649995.1 Pyrinomonadaceae bacterium
GATTGTTGTGCGGTTCTGTGAGAGTGCGCCGATGGTGCGAACGAACACGGTTGCGCCGGACATCGGCTCGCCGCGCTCATTCACGACTCTTCCGGTTATCGCGCCGGTCGTCACCTCACCCGGCTCCGCCGAGACCTGGGCGTCAGTTGATACACACATCGATCCGAGCAGGATCAGGATGGCGGCGAGGGAGGAAAATCTTTTGAGCATGGTTCTCGTCTTAATGCGTCTCCCGCAAGCGAGAGTCACATGGTGAAAAGAATATTCAAAATCCCTTTTTCATAAGTCTCCCGCGAGCGGGAATCACACGGTGAAAGAATTTTCAAAAATCGAATCACGGTTTGGGCGGCGGGAGCTCGAGCGTGAGTGATACGTCACTCACGACGCCGTCCTGCACAGTCACTTGTTGCTTCACCATCGGCGGCTGCATCCTCGGCGCTACCGGCATTGGCGTGAATAACGAAACAGTAAGCTCGTAAACGCCGGACGGTAATCCTTCCATCAGAAAATGTCCGCGCGCATCAGCCTGCGCCTGCGCGATTGTGTTCATCTCCGCACCAGGCCTCACCAGACGCGCAAAGATCCGCGCTCCCTCCGGCATCAATCCGCGATCGACAGTCACTACACCACGCAACGACGCCGTCCCATAACTCACGAACACTCGCACGCCTGTTACCTGATCGCCGTCCCTGATTTCGATACTACGCGGCACAACCGTGCCGTTATGCTCAATGCGAGTAATGGAGAAGCCTTTCGGCTGACTGCCGCCGCCGGCCGTCGTTAAAAACATGTTGAGAGGGCCCGCTGATAACCCGCTCAAACGGAAACTGCCATCAGGAGAGATCTGCGTCGAAGCCGACGTTCCCACGAGCGAAGCGCCGGCAGGCCCGGCAATGTAACCACGCAACTGGAGCTCGAGCAGCCTGGCGAACGCCTTCTTGTCTTCATGTTCAAGCACGATCACTCCGGAAACGCTCGATCCTTTCATCAGCCTGATCGTGATCATGCTGACGTCGTGATCCGTGATTTCGAACGTGACTGCCTCCGCGCGCATGTCCTGCGCCTGGTTCGGATAAAGAAAGACGGCGTACCGTCCCGGCGCGAGACCGTCGACGACGAAGTCGCCCTGCGCGTTCGACATGGCCATGTTTTCGACGCCCTCAAATCGCTGCCCGGAATACCGTTGCAATCCGAAACGAAGGTTCGGCGCGGGCAATTGATTCTCGGCATAGATGATGCGCCCGCTCGCCGAGAATGTTTGCATCGCGCGGCCGAGCGCAATGTCGACGTTCGCTGCTTCGCTTCCTTCGCCTACATCGACGACCTTCCCCGAGGCGTGATCCGCCGCGTCAGGATGAAAGACTTGTTTGTAGACAAGGCGCGAGCCGAAGGTTCCGGCGAAAACACCTTCGCCGCGTCCGGCGGCGACTTTGTACTGCCCGGCGGCCAGACCGAAGAAACGGTAGATCCCGCGATCGTCCGTTTGGATCGTTTGCGCCGGGTAAACCTGGCGCATCTGTTGTTGCTGTGCAAAATCAGCCATGCGGTAGAGAAAGACTTGTTGCTGTATCAGCGGGCGATTGTCAGCGTCGGTGACCTTGCCGGTGATCACGCCGCCGCGGACGAGCGAGAAGTTGATGTCTTCGACCTGTTCGTCGTCGCCGACTACGACGTTCTTTCCGCGTAGATTGTTGGAGTCCGCGACGACGTACGCGGGCGCCGACGGCGCGATGTCGTACGCTCCGGCCGCGACGTTCGCGATGCGATAGTTACCCTCCTGGTCCGTAGTTGCTTTCTGAAACGGCTCGACGAATTGCGTGCTGCCGAGGGCCTTGCGCAGGCCCACGACTACGCCGGGCGCGGGCTTGTCTTTGATGGTGACGCGTCCTGAGACTGAGCCTCGCGGTGTCTTGGCCGGCGTTGTCTTCGGCGGTAATTGTGCGCGCAGTGGTACTGCTACACTCAACAGTGTCAACAGGAGGAGAGACACTCGTCGGACGGAGAAACTCACCGGTTACTCCTTTTAGGAATGCTGAGGCGCCCGCATCATAGCCCAAGCTCGTGGTTATTTCCACGCTTACGGACCGCGGATGTTCCATGAAACACGGTTTGCTGTTAGGATCGCCCGGCCATGGCTCATCTGAAAATCACCGACGCAAGTGGCCGTCAATGGCAGTTCAATTTTCTGCCGAAGACCACTTGCACGATCGGCCGCGCGCCCGACAACACAGTCGTGCTGGATGATCCTCGCGCGTCGCGTTATCACGCACACATCAATGAGTCTGAAAACGGCATCTTCACGATCATCGACGGCGCGATGATCAATAACCAACTGCGCCGCAGTGCCAACAAAGTCTTCATCAACGGCGAACCGCGTTTCGATCACCAGTTGAAGAACGGCGATCGCATCACCATCGGCGCCAGCACGCTGCGTTTCGAGCAGCCAGTCGAGGAACGGACCACGGACGTCCGCTACGACGACAAGCCGCTCGGCCACACGCAGTTGTTGATCTCTGCGAACGACGTGATGTCGACGGTGCTGCGTTCGAAAGAAGAAGTCCTGGCGGCGTCGCCGCAGCGCGACAAGATGCTCGAAACGCTTCAGCGCAAGGCGAACATCCTGACCGCGCTCTACGAGATGAGCAAAACCCTCGGTTCGGTCTTCGATCTGAACGCTATCTTCGAAAAGGCCACCGACGTCATTTTCCGTTCGACGCCCGCTGACCGAGTCGTGGCACTTCTGGCTGAGCCCGGCGATCTCGAGAAAGAGGACCTGAACCTCACGCCGATAGCCATGCGCGCGCGCGACAACAAGCTCGAAGCTCACGCCCGCCGCTTGTCCATCGGACGCACGATCACGAGAAAAGTGATGAAGGATCGCGTCGCGCTGCTTTCGCAGGACGCGGCTTCCGATGAACAGTTTGCCGGCGTTGATTCGATCGTCTCGCAGGGCGTGCGATCGACGATCTGCGCGCCGTTGATGGCTGAATCGCGAGTACACGGCGCTCTGTACGCTGACCGTTTGGATCCGTTTGCGGCGTTCAAGCCTGACGACCTCGAACTGATCAGCGCCGTTGCCGCGCAGACGGCGGTCGCCGTCGAGAATGCGCGCGCTCACGAGCGTCTTGCGCGAGAAGAGGTGGCGCGCGCGAACTACAGCCGGTTCCTTCCCGAGTACGTTGTGAAGCAGATGCTGGAGAACCCCGACTCGTTCAAGCTCGGCGGCGCCAGTCAGACCATCACGATTCTGTTTGCCGACATTCGCGGCTTCACGCGCATCTCCGAACACGCGCAGCCCGAAAAGATCGTCAGCCTGCTCAACCGTTATTTTTCGGCGATGACAGACATCATCTTCGCGCACGGCGGAACGCTCGATAAGTATCTCGGCGATGGTTTGATGGCCCTGTTTGGCGCGCCCACCGCCACGCCCGATGATGCATCCAATGCTCTGAACGCGGCGGTCGCCATGCAGCGGCGTTTGCTCGGCATCAATCGCGAGTTGCGTGAGGAAGGTTTTGCGGAGATCGGCGTCGGCATGGGTCTTCACACCGGCGAAGCGATCGTCGGTTACATCGGATCGGACCGCCGTTCGGAATACACGGCGATAGGCGACACAGTCAACACGTCTTCACGGCTCGAGTCGAATGCTCTCGGCGGGGAAATTCTCATTAGCGACGCGACCGCGAAGGCGGCCCATAGTCGTTACAAGCTGAAACCGCGCGATCCGATCACCGTCAAGAACCGCGAACAGCCGGTGCGGCTGTGGGAAGTAGATTGGCAAAGCGCGAGCGGGTCGTTTTAGTAACAGGGATTAAACGAGCCAGGGTTAACACACAATATGTCTTTTATCGGCAGGACCAGAACTCTCCTCAGCCTCAGCGGCCTGCGCAACCTCGTTTCGGATTCAATGGCGATCGACATGGGGTCGGCGAGCACCATCATCGCCGTGCGCGGACGTGGTGTCGTCGTCGACGAGCCGTCGGTGGTTGCGGTCAACAAGGTGACCGGCGAAGTGATCGCCGTCGGCAACGAAGCACACAAGATGCGGGGGCGTGAGGCGCGCGACGTGACGGTTATTGCGCCGTTGGTTGACGGCGTCGTCGCCGATTTCGAGCGGACGCGCGTGATGCTGGACCAGTTTGTGAAGTCAGCGCGGAGAGGCAGCTCGCACTTCAGCCGCCGAGCGATCATGAGCGTGCTGTCGGAAGTGACGCAGGTGGAGCAGCGGGCGCTTTTGGCCGCGGCGGAAGAGGCGCGGATCAGCAAGGTTTACATGATCGAGGAAGGACTTGCGGCGGCGATAGGCGCCGGTGTTCCGGTGAATGACGAACATGCGGCGGCCGTTGTAGACATTGGCGGCGGCACGACGAACGTCGCGGCGATCATTGCCGGATCGATTATCGCGTCACGGGCTGAGCGGTTGGGAAGTTCCGACATCGATCTCGCGATCATGGATCGTTTGCGGCGTCATCGCGGGCTGACTATCGGCATGCAGACAGCGGAGCGTTTGAAACTCGAGCTCAGTACGGCGATTGAGCCGGCTGATCCGGCGAAGACGATCAACGTGCGCGGACGAGATGTGCAGACTGGAAGTCCGGGCGCTGTGGATGTTACGGCTTCGGAAGTTCACTCGATAACGATGCCGATCATTCGACGCATTGCGGAGGAAGTCAGGCGGATGTTGACCGAGCTTGCGCCGGAAGTGGCGGGTGATGTTTACACGCGCGGGTTGATTTTGACTGGTGGTGGTGCGTTGCTTGAGGGTTTGCCTGAGTATTTACAAATAGAACTGGGGTTGAACGTGCGCGTCGCGGACGAGCCTCGCTTTGCGATCGTCCGCGGTCTGTCGCAACTCTACGACGAGCCACTGCTGCTGCGCCGCGTCGCCCGCACCGAAGCGCATCCACTGATCGACACCGCCGCGAGTGAAGTTTGATAGGAGGTTTTTTAAGTTTGCTTTTGAAGATGTGCTTCCCGCTAGCGTGACGACAATAGAAAGGGATTTCAAATCTTCTTTACCATGTGCTTCCCGCTAGCGGGAGGCTCGTTCAACATAAAACATGGCGTTCTCGGATTTTTACAAACGAACGATCACGGTGGCCCATATCTTCGGGATACCGGTGCGGTTCGACTACCGCTGGTTCGTCGTTTTCTTTTTAAGCGTCTGGCTGATCGCGGTGAATCTGGCGCGCGGCGGCATGTGGGTGGGCCAGGTGAAGCTGCTGCCCGTAAGCGTCACCGCGGCATGGATCCTCGCGATCGTCACCACGCTCGGACTGTTTCTTTCCGTGTTAGGCCACGAGCTCTCGCACGCATTGATGGGCCGCGCGGAGGGAATCGAGATCGAGGAGATCGTGTTACACCCATTCGGAGGATTGGCCCGCCTTCGCAACGAACCGGAAAGCCCGCGCGCGGAGTTTCGCATCGCCGTCGCCGGACCAGCCGCCAGCTTTCTGTTCGCACTGATAAGTTTCGTCTTGATGCTGCCGACGATGCTCGCCGGTTACACGACCGCCGGCGGAGTATTGCTACTCCTCTGCGCCGGTAACTTGCTACTCGCCGTGTTCAATCTGTTTCCCGGATATCCGCTCGACGGCGGCCGCGTATTGCGCGCGATTCTGTGGCGCCGAACCGGCGACATCAAAGAAGCGACGCGCCTCGCCGGCATCTGCGGGATGTTGATCGCCGCAATCCTGATCATCTTCGGCGTCTACATGGTGATCGCCCCGAGTTTTCGCTCGTACTTCATGGGCTTCTGGTCCGTGCTTGTCGGTCTGTTCCTGTTTGACGCCGCTTACAGCGTCGTGAAGCACGTACGCGGCCGCGTTCAGTACATCGTCAAGGAAGCGATGTCAGCGCCATTTGCAGTCGAACCTGATCTGCTGATCAGCCAGTTGATCGACTCGGTGTTGCCGCTGCACCGGCAAGTGGCCTTCCCGGTGGCTTTGAACCAGCGTCTTCACGGCATCCTCTCGCTGGAAGACCTGAAAACACTGCCGCGAGAGCGCTGGCACCTCACGAAAGCACGCGACGTAATGCGTCCAATCGCGCCGCGTTTCTTCGTCGAGCCGAACGCGCGCCTCGACTACGCACGAGAGTTGATGAAACGAAACGGCATCGGCTCGCTCGCCGTAGTCGGCAAGAACGGCGAATTGGTCGGATTTCTGCAAAGTGGCAGGTTCAAACGCAAGAAGCGCTCCAAACGCGCAGCCTCATAGTTTTCTTCAAACCAGAACACAGATATAATCGGCCCGGAGCTTCAATTTCATAGTCTGAAGGACTCGCTGCATGCTGGCCGTACTCGGCGCGCTCTTTGCCAATGGATTGATCGCGATTCTGAAGTTCATCGCGGCCGTGATCACGGGTTCGTCCGGCATGATGGCCGAAGCCCTGCACTCGGTTGCCGATACGACCAACCAGGTCTTTTTATTGTTGGGTCTGCGGTTTTACAAGCGCCCGGCCTCGGAAAAACATCCATTTGGCTACGGGAAGGAACGCTTTTTCTGGTCTTTCATTGCCGCTATTTTCATTTTCGGCGTCGGCGCGACTTACGCGATCTACGAAGGCATTGAAAAACTAAGGCATCCGCACGCGCCAACGAACCTTAAATGGGCTTACTGGGTGCTCGGTATCTCGTTTGTACTCGAGACCGGCTCGATCGGACTGGCGATTTACCAGGAGGTCAAAGAAGCCCATCACGAGGGTTTAACGTTCGGCGAATACTTGCGTGAGTCGAAGGATCCGACAGCAAAGACCGTGCTCTTTGAAGATTCAGCCGCCTTGATAGGAATCGTGATTGCAGCCGCCGGGCTCGTATTGACGGAATACCAGGTCGGAGGCAGCGCCGGAGCTTACTGGGACGGGATGGCGTCGATCATTATCGGCCTGGTGCTGGCAGTCGTCGCTTTCGTGCTGGCGCGCTCGTCGCGCGGCTTGCTGCTCGGCGAAGCAGCGAACCCGAAAGTGTTGGAGGCGATAAAAAAGGCGATCGAGAGCCATCCGAACGTCGAGCGAGTGGTGGAATTGTTGACGATGCACCTGGCGCCGAAACAAATTCTCATCAATGCCCATGTTAAGCTGCGACCGAATCTTGTTACGAATGACGTTGTGTCTTCGATCGAAGAGGTCGAGAAACGGATCAAACAGGCTGAGCCGAAGGTTGAGATGATCTTTCTCGAAGTCGCACGCGACGACCAGCGGGACCAGCACGTGCAGGTGGCCGAACACATAGGCTGATGTGTTTCTGGATTCAGAGTGTCTCTGGAGAAACTAAGTTGCTGTTGCCAAGCCAAGCATCGCGGGCGCACAGATTTGATAACGCGAGATGTTACTACTACTGCCATACACCGAGTATTTGAGACGAATGATTGAGCCGCGCAACGTCGCGGACATCATCTTCGTCTTTTTGCTCGTGTATGCAGTCTTGAAACTCCTGCGCGGCACTCGCGCCGCGCCGATGGCAGCCGGAATCGCCGCTCTCGTTTTCCTTTACTGGCTTTCAATCAAACAGGATCTTGCGACGCTGGAGTTCGTGCTCAGCAACGGACTGTTGTACATCGGTATCGCGATCATCGTTTTGTTCCAGTCGGAAATTCGCCAGGCTTTGATCACGTTCGGCAATCGTTTTCGCGTGCCGTTCTCGCGCCATCGAGGACAGTTTGGCGAAGGCATTTACGACGAGGTCATACTCGCTGCGTCAACGCTGGCTTCGACGAAGACAGGCGCGTTGATCGTTATCGAGCGGACCGTCGGTTTGAAGAACGTGACCGACGGCGGCGTCCAGCTCGATGCGGAGTTGAGTTACGATCTGCTCGTCAGTATTTTCAACACGGCGAGCCCGCTTCACGACGGCGCCGTCGTCGTGCGCCGCCATCGCATCGCGGCTGCGTCCTGCTTCCTTCCTTTGACGCTCAATCCACGGCTCGCTCGCGATCTCGGCACGCGCCATCGCGCGGCGATCGGCGTGACTGAAGACACGGATGCGGTTGCCGTTGTCGTCTCGGAAGAGACCGGGTTGCTGTCGTTTGTTCAGGGCGGCGAGATCAAGCGCGGCCTGGACGCAACGAAACTGCGCCAGGCGATCTTCGAAGCGCTCGGCGTCTCGAAGAAACCGAAAGAGCAAAAAGTCTCCGAGCCAAACGCCGAGACCGAAGAGATCGCTTCAATTTAGCGACTTAGACACAAAAGGCACAAAAGACACAAAAGGCACAGAGCTTAAAAGGAAAGTAGAACGTCTTCCTAAAAACGGACGCAGCAAACATCAATAATCGGACGCACCAAACACCAATAATCTTTTTTGTGCCTTTTGTGTCTTTTGTGCCTTCTGTGGTTAAACAGTAGAACATGCCCTTTCAAGACGTAGACGAAGTCGCGCCGGAGATCGAACGCAGGCCGAACCGCGTCGAGAAACTGCTGCGCCGGATCTTCCTCGAAGACTGGAGCCTCAAACTGCTCTCGTTGGCGATCGCGATCGTTTTGTGGTTGGTCGTGACCGGCCAGAACGAGCCTGTAACGGCCCACGTCAACGTGCAACTCAACTTCATCCGTCCGCAGTTGCTGGAGATCAGCAACGACCCGCCGCGAACCGTCGACGTGATGCTCACGGGCAGCAGAAACAAGTTGGACGACCTGACCGCGCTCGACCTCGTTGCAACGGTCGATCTGAGCGAACAGCGCGCGGGTGAAAGAGTTTTGCGTCTCGCCGACAAGGCGCAGATTTCGCTGCCGCAAGGCGTCAAAGTTGACGGGTTTCAACCAAGCGCGATCCCGATTCGTCTCGAACCGATTCTCGAACGCCAGATAACGATCGAACCGAAGCTGGAAGGAAAACCAGCGGACGGGTATGAAGTTTACGCGGTGCGTCCGAGCAAGGGGTCGGTGACCGTGCGTGGACCGGAGAGCCGTGTCAACGCGTTGCAAAGAGTGTTGACTGAATCGATCTGGCTGTCCGGTCATAAAGAGACGTTTACCGCCTCCAGCGTAGCTATCGACGTTGCGGACACTAAAGTCGATCTGCTCGATCCCGTCGTGAACGTTGAAATCGAGATCGGCGAACAGCGCGTCGAGAAGAGGTTTTCGGGAGTCGCGGTCAGCGCCGCTGATGGACAGAACACACAAGCTACGACGACGGGCGTCACAGTCCTGGGGCCGGCGAGTTTGGTTGCGAAGTTGAAGGCTGAGGATTTAAAGATCGTGCTCCACTCGACCGCAAACGGCACCGAACCTCAGTTGCGCTTGCCACCAGCATTCGAAGGAAAAGTAGTTTTAAAATCGACGACGTATGCACCGGAGCGATAGCTAATTGAAACCTCTCTTTGGCACTGACGGTATTCGAGGAGAAGCCGGCAAATTCCCACTGGACGCACCAACCGTTAGCGCGATCGGTTTTTCTCTCGCGCAACATCTCGCAAAAACAGAAGACGCACCCGAGATCGTCATCGGCCGCGACACCCGTGAGTCCGGCGACTGGCTCGAACGCGCCCTCATCGAAGGCGCTACGCGGGCCGGCGTCAAGTGTCTCTCCGCCGGAGTTATCACGACACCCGGCGTTGCGTTCCTGACGCGAAAACTGGATGCCGACGCAGGCGTGGTGATCAGCGCGTCGCACAATCCCTATCAGGACAACGGCATCAAGATCTTTGCTCCTTCCGGACAGAAAATGGACGACTCTGTCGAGCAGGTGATCGAAGCCGACGTCTTCGCCGGCGTCGATCCACGACATCCCCCGTCTGACAAAGAAGCGCCGGACTCAAAAGCACCCGCTCCGGAACAGGAACAGCAACTCCAGCAGGAATACCTCGCGTTCCTTTCAGATCACATCGGCGAGGGTTTGGACCTCCGCAACCTGAAGGTCGTCATCGATTGCGCGAACGGTGCGAGCTGCGCACTCGCTCCGGAACTTTTCAAACGACTCGGCGCGAACGTGTTCGCGATCAACGCCAATCCCGATGGCCGCAACATCAATCTCAACTGCGGCTCGCTCCACATCGATGCGCTGCGCGAACGAGTGCTAACAGAGAGCGCCGACCTCGGCGTGGCTTTCGACGGCGACGCCGATCGATCGCTCTTCATCGACGAGAAGGGAAACTTTGTCGACGGCGACGCGACTCTCTGGGTGCTCGCCAGTTACCTTCAAGCGCACGGCCGGTTGAACGACGACACGGTTGTCGCCACGGTCATGAGCAACATCGGATTGGAAATCGCATTTCGCGGCGCCGGCATAAAACTGGTCCGCACGGACGTCGGCGACAAGTACGTCCTCGACGAACTACTGCGGCTGAATGCGAGTCTCGGCGGCGAGCAGTCGGGCCACATCATCCTTCCTGAGTTGAGTCTCGCCGGCGACGGCATGATCACGGCGCTGTCGTTGATACGAGCCCTGTGCGATTCGGAAAAGTCGCTCGGTCAGATGACAACCGGCTTCCAGCGCTTTCCGCAAACCCTCCTGAACGTCCGCGTACGCGAGAAACGTCCGTTTGCGGACCTGCCGCCGGTCCAGGCAGCGGTGCGAGAGGTCGAGGAGGAGCTCCAAAAACGGGGTAGACTGTTGCTCCGCTACTCCGGAACCGAACCGCTCGCGAGGGTGATGATCGAGGGTGAACACCAGCACCAGATCGAGTCGTATGCGGAAAAAATCGCGAGCGCCATCGAGCGCGAAATCGGCGCCTAAAAGATCCTTCCAGCGGGTGCAATTTCTACACTGTGGCCCGCGAAATATCTACACGACGTTGACCTGAAAACACTGGCCCGATCGGCATGTTTTAGGCAATGCATAGTGTTTGTCTGAGCAAAGTTGAAAGAGTTAAGACGCGCCGAAAAAGGGTCTTGCACGGCACAGCCGTTGCGGTGTATATTGCGGGGCAAGAGAGACGGTTGGTGGATCCTCCGTCTCAAGTGGTTGCTGGGGTGAGGACAGTAACCACGAATATGGATGGGCGCGACGCACTCCCACGTATGTCGCGCCCATTCGCTTTTGTATACAAGATTCCGTAGCCCCAAGATGCGCCGGCTCGAACTCGCCCTTAAACAAGAAGCTCGACGAAGCGAGATCAACGTCGGCAAAGCCAGCAGACGGAACCTCTCTCAGTTAATCTCATCTTCATTGACTCGGCGTCCACGACGCATCGCAATCATCTCCAATCCGCGAGTTTTCGGCCTTTACGGCCAGGAGATCGTGCGGGAGCTGAAGCGCGAAGGGTTCAAAGTTTTCGAGTGGCTGATGCCCGAAGGCGAGCGTTACAAGTCGTTCCGATCCCTCGAAACGGCGGTTAAGTTCCTCAACGAAAACAACTTCGAAAGAGACGACGCGGTCGTGGCGCTTGGCGGAGGCGTGGTCGGGGATCTCGCCGGTTTCGCCGCGGCGATTTACCTGCGCGGCCTGCCGCTCGTCCAGGTCCCGACGACGTTGCTCTCGCAAATCGACTCGTCAGTTGGCGGAAAAACCGCCATTAACCTTCAGTCGGGAAAGAACCTTGTCGGCGCGTTTCATCAAGCTGCGTGTGTGGTTATCGACACTGAAACGCTCATGAGTTTGCCGTCTCGTGAGTTGGTGTCGGGGTTCTGCGAAATGACGAAACAGGCGCTGATCGCTGAGAAATCGCTTTTTGACAAGACTGTCGGCGCGCTTCGGCAGGTGCGCGGGGACCGCGATTTTATGCTTACGGCCGACTTTGAAGACTTGATCGCCGCGCATTGCGGGTTCAAAGCGTCGATTGTCGCGAACGACGAGCGGGAATCGACCGGTCGGACGGATGCCAAGTCGCGTCGCATCCTGAATTTTGGGCACACGACGGCGCACGCGCTCGAGGCGATTACGAGCTACCGCGTTTTCCGTCACGGCGAGGCCGTTGGTTATGGAATGTTAGTTGCCGGAGAGTTGTCGAGAAACCTGGGTCTGCTGGACGCAGGTGACCTCGGATTGTTGCGTGAGGCGGTCCATCTTTGCGGGCCGTTGCCGCGCGCTGACAATCTCGATCTCAATCACATCATCCGCGCGCTGAAGCACGACAAAAAGAGCGTCGATGGTCAAATCAACTGGGTGTTGCTCGAAGGGGTGGGTTTGCCGCGAATCGTCGAGGGCAAGCTCATCAGTGCGAAATTGTTGCGACTCTCGTTGCGGGCCGGGTTACAGGCCCGCACGAGACAGAAGGAAAGTTCACACTAATGCGAAGATCAAGTGAACGCGGCAGTTCCAGGTTGCAGTTTCTGATCGTCATGGCCGTGCTCGGCGCCGGCGCTTACGCTGGCTACCTTTACATTCCGGTCGCTTACCGGGCGCACACGTACAAAGATTTGATGCAGCACTACGCTGACGTCGCGGTGGCCCAGGGCTATCCGCCTTCATGGGCTGGAGAGCAATTGTTGAAGAACAGCGCCGATTATGAGGTGCCGGCGACCGCCGTCATCACGCCGAGTCAGCGCGACAACCGCGTGCAAGTGAGAGTTCAATTCGTGCAGCCCATCGAATTCCCCGGCTACACCTACAACTACGAATTCGATCACACCGTAAAGAGCACCGCGTTTTTAGCATTCAAATAATCCGTGTTACCGCGGAGCGCCGTCGAGGAACGCCTTCAGTTTTCGCGAACGTGACGGATGGCGCAGTTTGCGTAGCGCTTTTGCTTCGATTTGCCGAATGCGTTCGCGCGTGACGGCGAAGTGTTGACCCACCTCTTCCAACGTATGTTCGGAGCCGGTGGTGCCGAGCCCGAACCTCATCTTGATCACCTTTTCCTCACGCGGCGTGAGCGTCGCGAGGACCTCGTCCGTGATCTCACGCAGGTTCGACGCAACGACAGCATCAGCAGGATTCAGAATCGACTTGTCTTCGATAAAGTCGCCGAGATGTGAATCCTCTTCCTCGCCAATCGGCGTCTCCAACGAGATCGGCTCCTGCGC
>DASRIM010000055.1:0-2024 GCA_035649995.1 Pyrinomonadaceae bacterium
TCCCGGTGGTTTCGTGCGCGTTGTACGTGAGGAGCATGAACTCCGACGCCGTTGTCGGACGTTGCAAGTCGAACCACTTGTCGGCCTCTTCGAAAAGCGCGCTGGCCGCGAAGGGGCGAAAAGATTCCCGGTGCTTCACGCGAAGATTGAGAATGTGCCGCATGTCGGGATTGCGTGGATCGGCGAGCAGCGATCGATTGCCGAGCGCGCGTGGCCCAAACTCCGTCGCGCCCTGAAACCATCCGACGATGTTCCCTCGACTCAACAACTCCGCCGCGACTTTCTCGATCTGCGATTCGCGTTCGTAAACAAGACCCGCGGCGTCGAGCTCTTGCTGTATCTCGTCGTCTGTGAAAGATGGCCCGAGATACGCGTGGTCCATCGTGCCGCGCGTCTCGCCTGAGAAACGCGAATGCCACACGACGGCCGCCGCTCCGACCGCTGTCCCGGCATCATGCGCCGCGGGTTGAATGTAGAGCCCTTTGAACGGCCCGTGTTCGTGAAGATAGCGATTAGTCACGCAGTTGAGCGCGACTCCGCCGGCGATGCAGAGGTTCTCGGAACCGGTGCGTTCGTGTAAGTATTGGGCCATGTGCAACATGACGTTGTCCGTGAGGCGTTGCAGCGCGGCGATTATGTTGCAATGAACGGGACGGATCTCGTCACCCTTTTTCCTTCGCTTGAGGCCGAACACTTCTTCCAGACCGCGATAATCTTCCACTCGGAAACGCAGCCCGTCGCCGTTCATGCGAAACTTCCCGTCCGGCAGCAACTCCACCAGCGCGTCGAACTTATCCAGCTCGCCGTCCGGCTCGCCATACGCCGCGAGCGCCATCACCTTGCACGCGTCGTATTCGCCGAAGCCGAGATACTTCGAGAGTTTTTCCCAGAGAAAACCGAGCGACGACGGGTACGAGATCTCCTGAAACAGCCGCAGCTCGTTGCCCTTGCCGAAGCCAAACGCAGTCGAGTTCTCTTCCCCGATGCCATCGACCGTGAGGATCGCGCTGTCGGTGAACGGCGAAGGATAGTACGCGGACGCCGCGTGACACAGATGATGGTCCACCCAGAGAAAATCTCCGGCAAACCCCATCTCGCGCAGTTGCTCCGGAACGGTCGAGACGCGCTGAAAGAACAACTGTTCGCCGTCGACTGTGCCCCAACTGTGCTCCGTCACGACGTCAGTGAAGTCTTTGTTCTTGAGACGGCGGCGCGGGTTGATTGAAAAGCCGATCCCATCGATGCTTCGGGCGTCGATGTTCGCGGTCTTCAGGCATTGCTCGATCGCGCGCAACGGCAGTTGATCCGGATTGTCGACGCGCGCTTCTTTGGCGTGCTTGATCCGGTTGAGACGTTCTTCTTCGACAGCCGTTACGATGACTCCATCGCGCAACAAACACGCCGCGGACTCATGGTAGGCAGAGTTGATTCCAAGTATGTACCGCATGAGTGATTCTCAGTTTCGAAAGGTGGGTAGTTAAAAGAGAGAGTAGATAAACGGTCCCGCGGCGGTGCCGCTCAAAACGATGAGCGCGCCGAAACCGACCAGGATCGTGAGCAGCGGCAACAGCCACCACTTCTTGTTGTGTTTGAGAAAACTCCACAACTCGCCGACCAGGCCGACGCGCTTTTGATGCGCGTACGATTTGAGCTCGACGACCTGCGGGTTTTGACCCGTGACTCGCTTACCATTGTTTGACATTGTGAGACTCCGGCTCGGTTAGAACTGCTGGAAGTATCTTTTGATTGACGACGGAGAGGCGTGCGGCGTCCAGTAGGTGGACGCTTCCGGCTCGAACTTGCGTTTCAGAACGTCGCGGCCGATGAGGCGAAAGACGATCGCGACGAACGTCACGACGCCGTAGAAGAAGATCGCCATCAGCACCAGCGAGACGACGTAACCAATCGGGTAACTAATCACCGTCAACGCGACGAACAGAAAACGGTTTCCCGCAGGAAAGACCAGCGACAGCAACGCAGAGACGACGCCGAGCGCCCACAGCGAGTAGCTGACCCACCGCGCG
>DASRIM010000056.1:0-12845 GCA_035649995.1 Pyrinomonadaceae bacterium
CGCTTCACTGTCGCAGGTACATCGCGCGTACATGCGCGACGGGCGCGCGGTGGTCGTAAAAGTCCAGCGTCCAGGTATACGAGAGTTGATCGTCGGCGATCTCGAAGCCTTAGGCGAGATCGCGCACTTTCTCGATCAGCACACCGAACTGGGCCGCCGATACGAGTTCGACAACATGCTCGTCAACCTGCGCAAGAGCTTGTTGCGCGAGCTCGATTTCACGATCGAAGCGAACAACCTCCACACCATCGGCCAGAACCTCGCGGAGTTTGAAAACATCGTCATTCCCGAGCCCGTCGACGACTTCACCACCACCCGCGTGTTGACGATGGAGTACATCCAGGGAAAGAAGATCACGGCGTTGAATCCCCTGCGCTTGCTCGAGATCGACGGCGGCCTGCTGGCGCACGAGTTGTTCAGCGCATATCTCAAGCAATTTCTCGTCGACGGCATCTTCCATGCGGATCCGCATCCGGGGAACGTGTTTCTGACCGACGACGATCGCATCGCCTTGCTCGACCTCGGCATGGTCGGACGCGTGACCGGCACCTTCCAGGACAATTTGCTGCGGTTGATGCTGGCGATTAGCGAGGGACGCGGTGAAGTTGCCGCCGAAGCGGCGATCAAGATGGGCGAACCGAAGGAAGGTTTCGACCGGAGCAGTTTCCAACGACGAATCACGGATCTCGTTTCGGAGAACTCTGATGCTGTTCTCAGCAAGCTGAACGCGGGCAAGGTAACGCTCGAAATCACACGCATCTCGGCTGATTGCTGGTTCCGTTTGCCCGCCGAGTTCACGATGATTGCGAAGGCGCTGATGAATCTCGATCGAGTTGTTTACACACTCGACACGACTTTCGATCCGAACTCCATCATTCGCGAACGCGCCAACGAGATCCTGCAAAGAAACATCATCAGGAGCATTTCGCCAAACAACCTTTTGTCAGGCGTCGTCGACTTGAAGGAGTTTGCCGAGACGTTTCCGCGCCGCGTCAACAAGATCCTCGACGCAATCGGAAACAACGAAGTGCGGATCGGAGTCGACGCGATCGACGAGAAGGTTGTGCTCGAAGGTCTGCAAAAGGTAGCTAATCGCATTACGTTGGGGCTGGTCGTTGCGGCTCTGATTGTGGGCGCCGCGCTGTTGATGCGCGTCGAGACGTCGTTTCGGATTTGGGGCTATCCGGGATTCGCGATGATCCTGTTCGTACTCGCGGCGGCGGCGGGAGCGATGCTGATCTTCAGCATCGTCTTTTACGACGAAAAGCGGCGCAAGCGCGACAAACATTAAATCGTTAACCGCCTGAAGCGATCAGATCGATCAACGCTTTCTCTTTCTCCGGAGTGAGATCGGTAAAGGCCATGCCGAAGCCGACGCCGTTTTGATACGTGGCGACGTAACCTCGCAACGAAAGCCATTCTCCTGAGCGACGGCGGATACTCAGATCGACGGGCTCGCCGACCGCAACTGGTCCATAGGTGTTCACGAAGCAGCCGCTCAGGCTGACGTCGTCAACACGCGCCTCATGCCTCTTGGAAAGACTCTCCCAGCGTGCTTCCAGAAGAACCTTTTGTCGTTGATTACGGCGTCGCTCTTCCGACATTTCACAGGCCCTTCATGTCAATGCATTTAGAGAGTTGGCCATAAAAGACCTTCGTCTCGTAGTCGAAATGGACCACTCCATTTTTCTGATGCTTGTCGAATACGATCTCGAGTTGGCGCATCATCGGTTCGAACTTGGGATGGCTCGGCTCGGGTGTGTACGACGAAGAGCGCACGCGGCCTCGCAGTCCGTCAAGGTCAAAGACCTGCGTGTTGGGGAATACTTTCAGGGCGTATTTGTCGTGTGCGAAGAACTGTTCGATGCGAGGTAGTCCGGCGTCGTGTCTGACATCGGAATAGTCAGTCCCAAACTCGAGCAGGACCTGTTCGTAGTCGCTGAGAAACGGCGTGGTCTCCAGTTGCCGGTCATTCCAAATCAGCGCGACCCAGCTATTGGGCTTGAGGATACGAATCCACTCCGTCCTCGTCTTGACTGGATCGAACCAATGGAACGCTTGTCCGGCGGTGATCAGATCCACGCTCGCGTCGTCCAGTGTCGTTGCCTCCGCGCTGCCGTCGATGCTGCGAAACCGCGGCTGGTCTTTGAAGATCGCTTCGGCCACGACGCGCATGGCTGCGTTTGGCTCGATGCCCAGCACGACGTTGCCGTTCGCCAGCAGGATCTCGCTGAGTTTTCCCGTTCCCGAACCGACGTCGGCGACAATGGATCCCGACGTTAAGCCGCATTCGTTCGTGAGCAACTCGACGACGGCGACCGGGTAGCCCGGCCGGTACCTGGCGTAATCTTCTACGCGGCTTGTGAAGCGTTCAACTGATCCTGACATCGGAAGGAAAATACTTTACCAGCAGCCGATAGCCAAGCAGAAACAGGATGATGAACGCAAACGTCAGCGGCAGACGCACGTCAGACTTCACCAACATCCAGAAGTGTACGACACCCAGGACGGCGGCGACGTAGACGACGCGATGCAGTCTGGCCCAACGTTTTCCGCCGAGTCGTTTCACCATCTTGTTCGTCGAGGTGATCGCCAGCGGCAACATCAGCAGAAAAGCGGTCATTCCGACGAGAATGAACGGGCGCTGTGCGATGTCTTTGACTGTGCTCGCGAGGTTGAACAGCCGATCGAACCAGATGTACGTCAACAGATGAAGCGTGCCATAGAAGAACGCAAACAGCCCGAGCATGCGGCGAAACTGGACCAGCGAGTTAGCGCCGAAGATGCGTCTAAGAGGCGTGATCGCGACAGTCAGGCTGAGGAACACGAGCGTAAGCATCCCTGTCGTTCGCGTCGCGAACTCGAGCGGATTTGGTCCCACTCGCCCGCGGTACAAGTCCATCAGAAGCAATACGAGAGGAATCAGTGCGTTTACAAACACGACGAATTTTGAAAACGAGATCTTCACGGACTAGAAGTTTTTCACCAGATCCATTCCCTGGTAAAGATGGGCCACCTGCTCGGCGTAGCCGTTGAACAACAACGTGTCGCGCCGGCCGGCTTCGCCGATGCGACGTTCCGTCGCCTGGCTCCAGCGCGGATGCGATACGTTCGGGTTCACATTTGAATAGAAACCGTATTCCTGCGGTGTCTGGATGTTCCACGTCGCCGGCGGTTCGGTCGCAACGAGCGTTATCTTCACGACCGACTTGATGCTCTTGAACCCGTATTTCCACGGCACGACCAAACGCACCGGCGCGCCGTTTTGCGGCGGCAGTTGTTCGTCGTACAAGCCGGTCGCGAGGATGGTGAGCGGATGCATCGCCTCGTCGAGACGCAAACCCTCGACGTAAGGCCAATCGAGCACGCCGGTGTTCTGGTAGGGCATTCGTTGTGGATCGAGCAGCGTTTGAAACGCGACGTAGCGCGCCTGCGATGTCGGTTCGACTTTCTCGAGTAGCTTGTGCAACGGAAAACCGATCCACGGAATGACCATGGACCAACCCTCGACGCATCGGAGCCGGTAGATGCGTTGCTCGAGTGGAAACTTCAGCAGCTCGTCGATATCAAAAATCCTCGGCTTGTTTACCAGTCCTTCAACGGAAACGGCCCATGGCCGCGTCACGAAGTCTCGAGCGGCCCGTGCGACGCCGGCTTTTGACGTATCGAACTCGTAGAAGTTGTTGTAGTTGGTGATGGCTTCGCGGCTCGTCAACTGCTCGTTTGTGGTGAACCCATTTTTATCGTCCGCTGGCTTCGCGATTCCCGCCAGCTTTTCGCGTTCGACGGGTGGGAGCGGCGGCGGATTCAGGCGGCGATACAACAACGTGCTCGCCGTCGCCGTGCCTGCGAGTGCCGCGGCGCGCATGAAGTTCCTGCGGTTCAGGTACGTGCGTTGGTCCGTAATCTCCTTCGGCTTGATCTTTTCCGCCATTTTTACCACCTGTGCCCTTAGAATACGCCCATTTGTCGCCGACCAGAAAACCTATGACATCTGTTCAACCTCTTGAGAGGCCCGAAACCGCAACCGACGTTGCCGAGGAGATTGGATGGCGAGGACGATTGCTGCGTTGGGGGATCGTGCTGTTTGTAGCTGCCGCGATTTTGCTGATTCCCGTTCCGGAGGGAATCACGGTTGAATCGTGGCGTTTGCTCGCGATCTTCGCCGCGACGATTACGGGATCGATCGTGCAGCCGATTCCCGGCGCCGCGATAGTCCTCCTTGGGGTTACAGCGCTCGCCCTCTTCAACGTGATGCCGATAAACGACGCGCTCAGAGGTTATGCGGATCGCTTCGTTTGGCTCGTGCTGGCTGCTTTTTTCATCTCGCGCGGCATGATCAAAACAGGGCTCGGACGCCGCATCGCGTTCCTTTTTATCAAGGCCATCGGCCGTCATTCACTCGGTCTCGGTTACGCACTCGCTTCAACCGAGACAGTACTCGCGACAGTCATACCGTCAACCGGCGCGCGCTCGGGCGGAATCATCTTTCCGATAACGAAAAGCCTTGCCGAGGCGTACGAATCGAGGCCCGGGCCGACCGCACGCCGGCTGGGCGCGTTTCTAATGACAAGCGTTTATCAGTGCAACGTGATCGTCTGCGCGATGTTTCTGACGGGACAGGCTTCGAACCCCATCATCGCCAGTCTCGCTAAGAAAACGACGGGAATCGAGATCAGTTATGCTCGCTGGGCCATCGCGGCGCTTCTTCCGGCGCTGCTGAGTTTGTTGGTGGTGCCCTGGCTGATCTACCGAGTCTTTCCTCCTGAGATCAAGCACACGCCCGCAGCGAGTGAGTTAGCGTCGAAAGAGCTGAAGCTGATGGGGTCGATGAGTTGGTCGGAACGGGTGATGCTTTTGGTGTTCGGCCTGGTCGCGATTCTTTGGATTACGACGAGCCTGCACGGCATCGACTATGCAACGGTCGCACTGCTGGGCATCAGCATACTGCTGATAACCGGCGTGCTGGAGTGGGAAGATCTGATCAGCGAGAAACCTGCGTGGGCGGTGTTCATCTGGTACGGCGGTTTGCTTCGCATGGCCGAGGCGCTGGGTGAAACCGGACTGACGAAACGATTTGCGGACACGTCGGCGGCGTTCACGACCGGTTGGAAATGGTGGTTGGCGCTGGCGGTGCTGTTGTTGATCTACTTTTACGCGCACTACGTCTTCGCGAGCATTACTGCGCACGCTACCGCGATGTTTGTGCCGTTTCTGATCGTGATCATGGCGGCGGGAACGCCCACATATCTCGCGGTGTTGTCGCTGGCGTATTTCTCGAACCTCGGCGCATCGCTGACGCACTACGGCACGACGCCCGCGCCGATCTACTTCGGCGCCGGCTACACAACACAGCGAACGTGGTGGACGATCGGCTTGATGACTTCGGTCGTAACAATCGTTATCTGGAGCGTCGTCGGTTTCACCTGGTGGAAGATACTCGGACTCTGGTAAACACAATGGCTGGATACTCTTCAACCCCACTGCCGAAGAAACTCGGAATCAAGGAAGGATCGCGTATCGCGTTGATCAACGCGCCTGAAAACCTTCAACGCGAGTTAGGCGCGTTGCCCGACGGCGCTGTCTTCGTCACTCGATTGACGAAGCCGCTGGACATCGTGCTGTTGTTTGTACTGACTGAGCGCGTGCTGCTTCGTGATTTCGCGAAGCTCGCCGAGAAGCTCGCATCGAACGGCATGATCTGGGTTGCGTGGCCGAAGAAGAGCTCGGGTGTGGCTACTGATCTCACATTCGACCGCGTGCAACGCATCGGACTCGACAGCGGTTTAGTCGACGTCAAGATCTGCGCGATCGATGACGTGTGGTCGGGGTTGAAGTTTGTGTTTCGTTTGAAGGATCGCGCGCGCCGAGGAAGCGCGAAATAGTTTTCCACAGATTCTGAGGAAATCTATGTGGAAATCAACAGCGCGAGTTTTACAAAGCTGTTACAAACGCACACTTACAACATTTTGCACACATCAGCGGCGTACCGAGAAACCTTTGTGTATGAACGTCTTGACTCTCTCAACGCGTCATATGCGCGCGCGTCGTCGGCCGACGCAAACGTTACCATTGTGTTGCAAGAAACTGAGCAACTGACGTGTCAATCGATGGCGCTGTTTTATGTTTCACACTTCGACCTACTAATAGTAGGACCATCAAATACACATACGAACTAGTTGCGCCAAACAGACGGCGAACGCTTTTTTGGTCGGCGCGCGCACGTCGAATTTGCTAAGGATTTGCCATTGGATCGTCGTCGCGTTTGCGACACTTAGAACATAAAACCGATCTTGCGAAACTGCGTGATGTGATCATGTATCCTCTCGTTTTTGAGTTGTTTGCGATCGCGGAAGAGAGGTTTGTAGATCGTCTGATCACGGAAAAAAATCCATGTTGTCGTGGTCCGAAACAATTCTGAAAAAGGTATTGCAAAAAAGGTGTCGATCACTATAATTCGATTCCCTCGCTGAACATTTGATTGCCAGAATTTGGTTTTACTCAGCGACCCTGTGTTTGATTCGTGTGAAGGTTGACCTAGCTCTCATCTCTAGTCTCGCAATTGCCCGGATGACCTTTAGCGATACTCAAGCAGGTTAAAAGTAGTAGTGGGGCGTGACTGTGCGGCAGTCGCGTAAGGCAATCTAGGCGATCGCCTGCGGGCATCTTCGCCAAAAAATAATTCCAATCAAAGGGATGGTCCTGGCCGGCAAGGTTTAGGTTCCGGCAGGGTTGAAGTGTGTTCTGTGGTGTGATCACAGTGAGAATTTGAATGCCCAGTGGAGTGCGGGAAAGATGAAACAGGAGATTTTTTTACCCCCCAACGTCAAACATTGTCCGATTTGTTCGCATGATCTCCCCATAACAGAATTTGGTATTTGTCGTGCGCGTAAAGACGGGCGCAATCTCTATTGCAAGAGTTGCATTCGTCAAAAAGTCACGCAGAGCCGGCGTGCTTTGAAGGAATACAAGTCCGCGCGCAAAAAGTACATTTCACAACAGGTGGAGATTACGGAACTTCTTAACGGTGATCAGTCCGGTGGCGCTCATTACACCGCGAAGTCACTCAGCAAATTGTCGCCAGTCGAGCGCGTGCGCGACGCGATTCGCAGAGGTTCGCGAACGCAGCGTGAGATCGCCCAGGAGACGAAGCTCGGCAAAGACGAGATCGGCGACGCGTTAGCGAACCTGCTGCTATGGACGCACGAGATCAGAACTCAAGTCGTCGATAACACGCGATTGTATTTTCTCAACGATGCAGCAGATCCGGCAGGATTGGAAGAAGGCCTGCGACTCCCTGCGCGTAAACGCGACGTGCCCAGTTCGTTCAGTTGTTTGCACGGATTGATGCCCGGCAGGAACCCGGAAGGGGAACCCGAAAAGATAGGAGGCTGGGTGGCAGCCTAGCCTCCGTGTTTTACCGCGGTTCTTCGCCCGCGTTCAGTCAGCGAAAGCCTCCAGGACCTCACTGGCGTGATCTTCGGGCTTTACTTTTTCGAAGATCTTCTTGATCTTGCCCTTCTCATCGATCAGGAATGTGGTCCGATGCACGCCCATATACTTTCGACCCATGAACTTCTTCTCTCCCCAAACACCATAAGCCTCCGCGATCGAGCGATCGGTATCGGCCAACAGAGTGAACGGGAGCTTGTACTTGGTCACGAACTTTTTGTGCGACGCTTCGCTGTCAGGCGAAACCCCCAGCACGTTGATGCCTTGTTTCTTGAACTTCGCGAACCCGTCGCGAAAAGAGCAAGCTTCCTTCGTGCAGCCGGGCGTGTCGTCTTTCGGGTAGAAGTAAAGCACGACTTTCTGGCCGCGCAGGTCTTTCAAACTCACCGTATCGCCGTTCTCATCAGTCGTCTTGAACGCGGGGGCAGTGGTTCCTTCTTTCAGCATGTTTTATCCTTTGGTTTTATTCCAATCCGTGTAGCCACAGATTATCAAAGATGAAAAAATCGACGAAGCATCATTACTGGATGGTGAAGCAGGAACCTGAAACCTACTCCTGGGATGATCTTGTCAAAGACGGCTGCACCGATTGGACTGGCGTGCGAAATTATCAGGCCCGAAACAACCTGCGCGGCATGAAGGTTGGCGACCGCGTACTCTTTTATCACTCGGGAAAGGGAAAAGAGGTCGTTGGTTTGGCGGAGGTGGTCAAGAGCGCCTATCCGGATCCGACTGCCGAGGATCCGCAGTGGGTCGCGGTCGATCTAAAACCAATTAAACCGTTGGCAAACCCGGTCCAGTTGGCCGCGATTCGTTACGATAAGCGGCTGAGCCAGCTTCCGCTGATACGGCAGTCGCAGTTGTCGGTGATGCAGTTGTCGAAAGATGAGTTCGACGTGATCGTGTCGATGGGCGGAGGCAGGAAACAGGCTGCTAAGGCTAAGAGTTAAGAACAGTTTCGTTTTGGATGTGTTCGTTTTGGATGTGATTTCCGCTTGCGGTACGGCAGCGGAAAAGAATTCTAAAAATCTCCTTACCACGAGTCTGGCGCTCGCGGGAGGTCAATGGGGAAATGGATTTTGGAAAATCTCCTTACCATGAGTCTCGCGCTTGCGGGAGATTCACGTGAATAAAGACATTGGGCCACCTTCCTCCTTTTCCGGCGGCGTTGCCGATTCTTCCAGTCGAGGGTAATGCTCGAACAAGGGCCCAGGTGCGGGAACTTGCTCCTCTTCCAGCGCGGCCTTGATCTCGACGGCGTTCACTACAGCCTGTCCGCGGAAGTGATTGTTCGTGATGACGTAAGTTTCGCGAGTCTGTTTGGCGACCTGCTTGATGCGCGTCAGCCACGGGTCGAGTTCGTCGAGTGAATAGAGATAGTTATAACGCTCATCACGCGGCGCTTTATCGCGAAACCAGTTCTGGTAGTTCCTTCCGTGCAGCCGGACGTAACCGACGGCCGAAGTCGTCACCGCCGCCGGACGAATCGATCGGGAAAACACCGGTTGATCGATATTGCAGATTCCCACTCCGCGTTCTTCCAGCCATTCGTAAATGCTTTCGTTGTTCCACGACGTGTGACGCACTTCGAGCACGAGCGGATACTCACGAAACTTCTCGAGCAACTTGGTGAGGTACAGTCGATCCTCGTCGGTGTTTTTGAACGACCAGGGAAACTGAAGCAGCACGGCGCCGAGTTTTCCCGCTTTTACGAGCGGCGCCACGCCGTCGCGAACCTCTTTCTCGTCTTTTTTCGTGGCTTTGCCGCGTTCGTGCGTGAAAACGCGGTGCAGTTTCGCCGTGAACGTGAAATCCTTGCGCTGCTCGACGCGTCGGGCCCACGACTCGGCCGTTGAAGGCGCCGGCGAACGATAGAAACTGCTGTTGATCTCGATTGTGTTGAAAAAACGAGCGAGATACGCGAGCGGATCAAAGGCCTTGCCCGGCTTCTGCGGATAAACTACGCCTTCCCAATCCTTGTATGACCACCCTGCCGGTCCAATGCGAATCATATTCGACTCCTACTGAACTCAGATCCGTGGCAAAATACTTACCACAGAAAACAGGAGAGGAGGTACCGGCATGCGTCTGACGGAGATGGTTTCGTGTTCTGGTTGAGCGGCGAAGCTTAGCCCGAGCTTGCTCGCTCAGGTCCTGAGCGGGTTACCTAAACAACCTGCCGATCCCAACCTGATTGTCGGTTTCGAAACAGCCGACGACGCGGGAGTATACCGTCTTCGCGACGACCTCGCGCTGGTCCAGACAGTCGATTTCTTCACGCCGATCGTGGACGATCCTTATGACTACGGACGCATCGCCGCGCTCAATTCCATCAACGACGTTTGGGCGATGGCCGGAACGCCTATCACGGCCATGGCGATCACCTGTTTTCCGAAGAAAGGCGTCGATCCCGCGATACTCACGGAGATCATGCGCGGAGGCCTCGACACGCTGAACAAGCACGGCGTGACGCTGATCGGCGGGCATAGCGTCGATAACGAACAGATCATGTTCGGTTACTCGGTAACGGGCGTCATCGATCCGAACAAAGTCGCGACCAACTCGGGCGCGCGTGCGGGCGACGTGATCATTCTGACGAAGCCGATCGGCACGGGCGTGATCTCGACCGGGATCAAGAAAGCTCGCGCCTCCGATGCGATCATCGCCGGTTCAGTCGAAACGATGCTGACGTCAGGTAAACATGCGGCGGAAGCGATGCGCGAGTTTGGCGTGAAAGGCGCAACGGACGTGACTGGTTTTGCGCTTCTCGGCCACGCGTGGGAGATGGCGTGCGCCAGTAAAGTCACGATCGAGATCGACGCCGGGGCGGTCCCACTCCTGGAGGGCGCGCTTGCGATGGCGACGGCGGGAATGCTGACGAGCGCCGACAAGACGAACCGCGAATACGTCGGCGCGGACGCCGTGATCGACGGCTCTGTCGATGAAAACGTCGTGCGATTGCTTTTCGATCCGCAGACGGCGGGCGGGATGCTGATTTCGATACCGCAAGGCGAGGCCGAGTCACTGCTTGGGCGGCTGCGTGATAACTACCCGAATGCACGTATAATAGGTCGCGTTCACCCCCGGGGCCCGCATTCCATTATTGTTTCCAGTGTCGATAATCGATCTATATAAGCAGGTCCGCGCGCGCACGATGCAGATCGTGGCGCCGCTCGAGATTGAAGACTACGTCATCCAGACCGCGGAGTTCATGAGCCCGCCGCGGTGGCACATCGGCCACACGTCGTGGTTCTTCGAAACCGTGCTTCAGGCGCACCAGCCCGGTTACCGCGTCTATTCCGAAGACTATCTCTTCTACTTCAATTCGTATTACGAAGGTTTTGGGGCGCGAATTGAGCGTCCGAAGCGCGGTACGAAGTCGCGCCCGACTGTTAGGGAGACTGTCGCGTATCGCAATTACATCGACGAGCAAATGCTCACGTTTCTCGCATCCGCGGATGAATCCGTCTTGTCCGTGGTCAGGCTCGGGCTGGAGCACGAGATGCAGCACCAGGAGTTGCTTGTTTATGACATCAAGCACCTGCTGTGCGACCAGTTTGAACCACGGATGACGTCGCCGCCACGGGCATCAGGCGGCGTAGAGGGCATGGTCGAAATTGAAGGCGGATTGTTTTGGATGGGATCGCAGATAGATGGTTTTGCGTTTGATAACGAAAAACCTAGGCACCAGGTGTTTGTGCAGGATTACGCCATCGATCGCGCGCCGGTGAGTGTCGGCGATTATCTCGAGTTCATTAGCGACGGCGGTTATCAAAACTTTCGCTGGTGGTTTTCCGAAGGGTGGGAGGCGGTGAACCGCGAGCAGTGGCGTGCGCCGCTTTACTGGGAACTTCACGACCGCCAGTGGATGATTCGCGACTTTTCCGGTCTCGCTCCGGCGCAAAGCAAGAAAGACGAACCCGTTACGCACGTCAGCTTTTTTGAAGCGTCGGCGTTTGCGAAGTGGGCAGGCAAACGGTTGCCTACGGAGGCTGAATGGGAACGCGCGGCGTGTTATGATGCGCGGCGCAACACCAGCAACGCATACCCCTGGGGCAACACGGAACCCGACAGCGCGAAAGCAAACCTTTTCGAGAACGGATACTGGTCCGTCGCCCCGATTGGCGCCTTTCCGGAAGGCGCAAGCGGTTACGGGTGTCAGCAGATGATTGGCGACGTGTGGGAGTGGACCACTTCGGATTACGTGCCGTATCCCGGTTTCAAGTCCGACTTTGATGAATACAACGACAAGTGGTTCGTCAATCAAAAGGTCTTACGCGGCGGTTCGTTTGCCACACCGCAGTTGCACATCAGATCGACGTACAGAAACTTCTTTCACGCCCACGAGCGCTGGATGATCTCAGGCTTTCGCTGCGCGCGTGACGTGTAGTTGCCACAGACAAGGAGCCCAATCAATGTCCCCAAAATCTTTCGCTAAATTCGTGTGCGCTGTGTTGGCGCTTTTCGTCTTTTCGGCGCCGATCCTGGCCCAAACGGAAGCGCGCAACAAAGGTGAGTCCGCCCCCGCCGGCGCCACGTCCGCGACGACCGCCGCACCCGCCCGCGCTAACGCCGTAAACCCGAAATACACGACGCCAAAATCAGCGCTCGACACGGCTTACGGCGCGAAGATCGCCGAGTACACGACCGAAAAGTACTTCATGACCGAGCTCGTCGATCACCTGCCGCTGTCTGACAAGGTGCCGTCGCCTGAGAAGGTCCTCGGCTATGCAGTAGGCACGCCGAACAAGTTGACCTACACGAAAGATCTGCACCGCTACTACCGCACGCTCGCCGCCGCGTCGCCGCGCGTGCGCGTGCTGATCGCGCCCGAGAAAAGCGAAGAAGGACGCGAACAGTTGCTGGTGCTCGTCAGCGACGAAGCCAATCTCGCCAAGCTGGATCGCTACAAGGAGATCACGGCGAAACTCGCCGACCCGCGCAAGCTCAGCGAAAGCGAAGCACACACGCTGATCGCCGAAGGCAAACCGTTCTACTGGGCCTCCGGCTCGATCCACTCTCCGGAAACGGGCTCGCCCGAGATGCTGATGGAGATGGCTTATCGTCTCGCCGTCGAAGACTCGCCGTTCATCGAAGACATTCGCAAGAACATGATCGTGATGATCACTCCGGCGCTGGAAGTGGACGGCCGCGATCGCATGGTCGATCTGTACTACTATCGCAAAGCCAACGCCGGCAAAGCCGTTCCGCCGCTGCTCTATTGGGGCAAGTACGTGGCTCACGATAACAATCGCGACGGTCTCGGCCTCGCGCTCGCTCTGACGCGAAACCAGATGCGCACGTTCCTCGAGTATCACCCGACCGTGCTTCACGACCTGCACGAGTCGGTGCCGTATCTCTACACGATGACCGGCACGGGACCGTACAACGCG
>DASRIM010000057.1:0-6361 GCA_035649995.1 Pyrinomonadaceae bacterium
ACTGACGGGCACTCACGTCGGCTGCGAACACGGCGCGTGCGGCGCTTGCACGGTGCTCTTCGACGGCGAGCCGATCTGCTCGTGTTTGATGCTGGCCGTACAGGCAAACGGACATCAGATCGCGACCATCGAGGGGCTGGCGCAGAACGGCGAACTGTGCACATTGCAGCAGGCGTTTCACTGCAACCACGCGCTGCAATGCGGCTTCTGCACGCCCGGCTTCCTGATGAATGCGACGGCGTTTCTGCGTCGTAATCCTGATCCAACAGAGCAGGAGGTGAGAGAAGCACTGCGAGGAAATCTCTGTCGCTGCACCGGCTACAAAGGAATCGTCCAGGCCGTACTCGCAACTGCGAACCAGGATGAACATGAAGCAACGGCGCCGGCAACGGGGCTGGTCGGCGTCTCCGTAGGTCGCCACGAAGATCAACGATTTCTGCGCGGCGAAGGCACCTACACCTCCGACATAAAACTTCCGAACCTTGCGCACGCCGTCGTGCTTCGCAGTCCCTACGGGAGCGCCCGCATAAAACAGATCAACGCCACCGCGGCCAGATCCGCTCCCGGCGTGCTCGCGGTTCTGACGTTCGACGACATCGCGCCGGTCGCGAAGTCGTTTCCGCAAGTGCAGCCGCATCCGGCGCTCGTCTCGCGCATGCCTTATCCGCTTGTTAACGGCGTCGTGCGTTACGCAGGCGAGCCCGTCGCGATCGTCGTCGCCGAAGACGTTTACCAGGCCGAAGACGCGCGCGAGTTGATCGAAGTCGAGTACGAAGAACTGCCCGCCGCCGTCGATCCCGAGGCGGCGTTACAGGAATCGGCGCCGCGCGTACACGACGATGTTCCCGACAACAGGGCCGGCGGCTTCGGTCAGGAAGTCGGCGACGTCAAGGCGGCGATCAAAAACGCCTTCGTGGTGATCAAGGAGCGATTCACCATCGGCCGCGTCAGCGCGCAGTCGATGGAGACGCGCGCGATCACTGCATCCTACGAATCCGGCAAGTTGACAGTGTGGCTGACAACGCAGTCGCCGCACATGGAGCGCCGCGTCATCGCCGACCAACTGAACTTGTCGCCGGCGGACGTTCACGTGATTGCGCCGGACATCGGCGGTGCGTTTGGACCGAAGAATCGTCACTACTCCGAGTACACGCTCGTTCCCATGCTGGCGATGCAGCTCGGGCGTCCCGTCGCGTGGCGCGAGGATCGGCGCGAGAGTTTTACGGCAAGCTATCAAGCGCGGGAACAGGTACACGAAGCGACGCTCGCACTCGCCGCGGACGGAACGATCCTCGCGCTCGCGGACAGGTTCATCTACGACCAGGGCGCTTACACGCCGATCGGTATCGTCGTGCCGTACGTGACTTCGGTGAGCGTGCCTGGTCCATACCGCGTTCCGAACTATCGCATCGAGTGCGCGATGGCGTTTACTAACAAGACGCCAACTGCGCCATATCGCGGCGCAGGTAAACCGCAGGCAGCGTACGTCATGGAGCGTCTGATGGATCTCGCCGCTTATCGTTTGGACCTGGATCCGGTCGAGATTCGACGCCGCAACCTGCTCACGCCTGAAGAGTTTCCGTATCACACGGGATTGACCGATCTCGACGAAACGAAGGTGGTCTATGACAGCGGCAGTTATCACGCGTGTCTCGACCGCGCGCTGGAGATGATCGGCCACAAAGACTTTCCACTCGAACAAGCGCAAGCGCGGCGAGAGGGACGGCGCATCGGCATCGGCGTCGCCTGTTATTCGACGATGACGGGACGCGGCCCATTCGAAGGCGCGCGTGTTCGTATCGCGCCTGACGGCAAGGTCTATGTTTATTCCGGAGTTTCGTCGCAGGGTCAGGGCCATCAAACCACGTTGGCTCAGATCTGCGCCGAACATCTGGGCGTCCGCTTCGAGGACGTGGTTGTGAAGATCGGCGACAGCGATGTGATCGAGAAGAGCATCGGCACGTATGCGGCACGTGTGTTGGTGATGGCGGGAAACGCAGTGGCACAAGCTGCTCAGGAGGTGCGAGCGCTCCGCGAAGCCGGCGCGGAGGAGCTCGAGGCGACCAGTTTCTATCACAACCAGCGGCCGGCTTACGCGAACGGCACGTATGCCGCAATCGTCGAGGTAAGCGCCGGCACGGGCACCGTTAAGATCCTGCGCCATGCGTTGGCGCACGACTGTGGCGTGAGAGTCAATCCGCAGGTCGTCGATGGACAGATCTATGGCGGAGTGGCGCAGGGCATCGGCGAGATTCTTTTTGAAGAAGTGCGCTACGACGAATCGGGCAAGCTGTTGACCAACTCGCTGCGTGATTATTTGCTGCCGACGACGGTGACGGTCCCGCCGCTCATGCTCGAACATTTGCAGACACCGAGCCCGTTCAATCCGCTCGGAGTCAAGGGCGCGGGAGAAGGCGGCGTCGTTCCGGTGGCCCCGGCAATCACGGCCGCTGTCGAGAATGCTCTGGAGCGAACGGTCCGGTTAACGCGCAAGCCGATACGTCCGGAGGATCTGCTGGCGAGGGAAAAATGATATGTTATTGCTACTCATTGTCCCACTAACCATGAAGTCACAGATTGCCTCAAGGAGATTTCAGCATGGCGGAAAGCAACTCCGTTTTTCGAAAGATGAGCAGCGATGCAGTCAAGACGCGGACCGGCAAGGATTGGAAAGCCTGGTTTACGATCCTCGACAAGTTTGATTTGACGAAAAAGGGGCATACCGCCAGCGCCAAGTTTCTCCGCGAAAAGCACGGGCTCAGCAACTGGTGGTCCCAGGCCGTCGTCATTCGCTACGAATGGGAACGCGGCTTACGGAAATAACTAGTCAGCAAACAATTCGAACTTCATAACTGGAGGCATTCGAGATGAAAACGCGATTGGCTCTTGCAGGTAGTAGTGTCTTCTTTTTCACCCTCTCTTTAACGCTGGCCCAATCCGCCGGCAGCAACAAGACGACGGCGATGCAGCTTCCCTTCTCCGAGCTCACCAAACTGGTGACCAGCACGATGTGCGCCAACCGAAAGGGCTGGGCCGCAAAGTGCGCGCCTGAGCCGGTCAAGATCGCGGTTGCCTCCTCCGGTCAGGAGTTGACGCTGATGTGTCCCGGCTGCCTCGCCGGCATGAAGATTCGAGGCGACGTAATCACGGGCGAGCTGAAGATCACCGAAGCGAACACCACGCGAACCGTCGCTTTTCAAACAACCGCGCCGGCAAACGACGCCGCCGCGTTCGCGAAGAAACTGAACGACTACTACTCGTCGCACTTCTTCATGAAAGCGGCGCGTCCGCGCGGTCTTGCCACCGACGGCAAAGGCAATCTTTTGGTGACGGACTTCGGCACCGGCAAGAACGACGGCGCCGTATGGAAGATCGCGCTCAAGAGTTTCGACAAACAAACACAGTTGCTGATGCCCGCTGATGGTGCGCCGTTAGTTAGCGGCCTGCCGTCAGTCAAGATCGACACGACATTTCAGGGACAGCCGATAAAATCGATCGTCGGCTTGTCGTCAGTGCGAATGCACGGCTCGAACCTGATCGGTCTCACGAACAGGATCGTGGCCCACGAAGACAAAGACCCGCTCGCCGGACTGCGCGGCACGCCCATCGCGAGCGTATTGCGAATCAACCTGCGCGCCGCAAACGCAGCGCTCTCCTCGAAACGATCGCACCAGTCGAGCGAGTCTCCTCTGTTCACGCTGCTGGCCTCGCTCGGCGATTTTGAAGAACGTCACAATCCCGACAAGCGCGACACAGACTGCGATCCATTCGACGTCGCGGTACGCGGCGGCTACGCGTACGCGACCGACGCGGGCGCCAACGATCTGCTGCGCGTCAATCTCGCGAACGGTGAACTGACGTTGTATGCCTCGTTCCCGCAACTGCCGAACCCGCTCTACAACTCGCAACAACCCGCGGGTTTTCAGAACCGTGCGGAAAGAGATCCGGTGCCGTCCGGGATCACTGTTGGACCAGACGGCGCTTTATACGTCGCACTGATGACGGGCTTTCCCTTCCCTCAGGGACATTCCGGTATCTGGCGGCTCGAAGATCGAAACAACAACGGCAACGTACTCGACCCCGGCGAGATGACGAAAGTCGTCGAAGGACTCAGCAGCGCGATCAGCGTCGCGTTCGATGCGAAAGGCACGATGTACACGAGCGAATACTCTCTCGACTTCAACAAGAACGCGCCCGGCCGCATCTGCCAGGTTCGCGACGGCAAGTGCGCGGTCACGCTCACGGACAAGGTCATCTCGCCGACGGGCATCATCGTGATCGGCGACTACCTCTATTTCTCACAGGAGTTCCTGGGGCTCGTCGGCCGCTTGCCGCTGCCAAAAGCTGCGAAATAGGGGCGATGGCAAGTATCTCGAGGAGAAATCGCAGGCGACAGAAAGAGCGCGAGATTGCCGCGCGGAACCGGCGCGAACTGATCGCCGCCGGATTCACGCGCCGCGATCTCGTGAAGATGGGCCTGCTGACTGCGGCCGGTATGCTCATACCGAAAAAGGGATTGAGCGCCTGGCCCAGATCGAGATCCGGTTTTGTACTCGACGACGATCGTCCGATCAGTCCAACGACAACGCCGTTCGTCGAAGACATGCCGCGGCTGCCGGTACTCAAGCCTGTCTCTGCGCTCAAACCGAAACCAACCATCGCACCGAACACCGCCGCGGGCGAGGCTCGGACCGTCTCACATCAGGCCTACAAACAGTTTCCGCCCTTGAGGTTTTACGAATTGTCGCAACGTGACGGCCTGGTCCGAATGGCAAACGAGCTTCCACCGCAGCGCATCTGGGGCTTCAACGGCATCACACCTGGTCCATTGATCGTCGAGCGATACGGCGTACTCGGAAGTTCGCAAAAGGGTTCGATCCTCGTAAGGCAGCGTAATAACCTACCCGCCGAGAACGGCGGCTTCGGTCTGCCGTCGGTGACGACGCACTTGCACAACGGTCACACGCCGCTCGAAAGCGACGGCTTTCCCTGTTCGTTCATGGAGCGCGGCCAGTTTTACGATCATCACTATCCGAACGTTTACGCGGGAATAAACTCGACTCATCCAGGCATCGGAGACGTGAAGGAAGCGCTCGCGACGCTCTGGTATCACGACCACCGCATCGATCACACCGCGCAAAATACTTACAAAGGGCTCGTTGGCCCATACATACTCTTCAACGAGTTCGACACCGGCGACGAAAACACGGGCTTTCGCTTACCGAGCTTCGGCGACGGCCAAAACCCGCTCACCAGTTTCGACGTCTACATGGTGTTCAGCGACAAAGTCTTCGACAGCAAAACGGGATTGCTGGCGTTCGATCTGTTCAATAACGCCGGCATACTCGGCGACAAGTTTCTGGTCAACGGAAAGATCCAACCGGTGTTGCACGTCAGCCCGCGGCGATATCGCTTCCGGTGGTTGAACACCGGTCCGTCGCGCTTCTATCAGATGTTCGTGCTCGGTCCCGACAACTCGACGAAACCGTTCTGGCAGATCTCGACCGACGGCAACCTGATGGAAAAGCCGGTTGAAGTCACAGCTTCACGTTTTTCACCGGCCGAGCGCGTTGACGTCATCGTCGACTTCACGCGTGATGCGGGCAAGACCTTCTACCTCGAGAATCGTTTGCAACAAGAGGACGGAAGCGGCCCGTTGGGCAACATCGTGCTCGAAGCAGGACAGGGACAGAAGATACTGAAGATCGCCGTCGACGGTCCCGCGGTTGCCGACAACAGCATCGATCCCGCGCTGATCAAGCAGTTCTACGGCTTCCCGAACGCCACCGACGCGCCGCGAATCGTTCGCACGTTCAAGTTCGAAAGAAGCAATGCGATGTGGCTTGTCAACGGCAGGCTTACGGGCGCGTGTGATGATCCGGCTGCCATCCGCTTTGCGATCAAACGAAACTCGATCGAGAAGTGGGTGTTTCAGAACATCAAGCCCGGCTGGCACCATCCGGTTCACATGCATCTCGAGTCGTTCCAGACGCTGACAATCAACCGCAAGCCGCCGAGAAATTCCGGAATCATCGAGCACGGGCGAAAAGACGTCTTGCGGTTGGAAGACAACGTCTCAGCCGCCGTTCATTTTCGGTTCCGTGACTTCACGGGCAAGTTCCCACTGCACTGCCACAACATCCTCCATGAAGATCACTCCATGATGGTCCTCGGCGAGATCAACGACACCGGCGACGAGAAGACCAACCCTTAACCACAAAAAGCACAAAAAACACAAAAGGCACAAAAAGGACTAAGCACAAAGAACCAAAGATCACCAGAGAGCGACTCTTGAACTGAGTGCTTTGTACTTGGTGCTTTGTTTGTGCCTTTTGTGTCTTTTGTGCCTTTTGTGGTTCAA
>DASRIM010000058.1:0-19788 GCA_035649995.1 Pyrinomonadaceae bacterium
CGTCGCTGCGAATGAAAAGCGTCGCTTCGCCCTGCATCACGTCCAGCAACAACATCTCGTAAGCCGCCGGCGACTCAACGCCGAAAGCACGCTGATAACAGAAGTCCATGTGCACCGTGCTGGTCCGCATCTCGAAACCAGGACGTTTCGCGCCAAACGTAACCGTAATGCCCTCGTTCGGCTGAATGCGCAAGGCGACGATGTTCGGATCGATCTCTTCATCCGGCGTACGCGCAAACAACGCCTGCGGCGTCCGTTTGAAATGCACTGCGATCTCCGTCAGGCTGCGCCCGAGACGTTTCCCGGTGCGAACGTAAAACGGCACGCCCGACCAGCGCCAGTTCGAAACCTGAAACTCCACGGCCGCATACGTCTCCGTCGCCGAATCCTTCTTGACACTCTTCTCGTCCCGATAGCCGGGCACTTTCTCGCGGTCGATCTCGCCTGGTCCATATTGACCGCGCACCGTGCGCTCCGCGACTTGCTCGGGCGTCAGACGTCGAATCGATCGCAACACCTGCACCTTCTCTTCCCTCACCGAATCGGCGTCGAAGGCGACAGGCGGTTCCATCGCCGTCAGCGTCAACAGTTGCAACAAGTGGTTCGCGACCATGTCGCGCAGCGCACCCGCCTCTTCGTAGTAACCCGCGCGACTGCCGACGCCGCCAGTCTCCGCCGCCGTGATCTCGACATAGTCGACGTAGTTGCGGTTCCAGACCGGCTCGAACATCGTGTTGCCGAAGCGAAACACCAGTATGTTTTGCACGGTGTCTTTACCGAGATAGTGATCGATGCGATAGATCTGGTGCTCCTCAAATACCTCTCGGATCGTCATGTTCAACGCCTTCGCCGACTCCAGATCGCGGCCGAACGGTTTTTCGACGACGATGCGCCTCCACTGCTGATCTTCTTTCGCGAGATCAGCTTTGCCGAGACCTTTCACGATTGCGTCAAATAACGAAGGCGGCGTCGCGAGATAGAACATATGGTTTCGGCTGGCGCCGCTGTTGGCCAGTTCCTCGAGACGCGCGCCGATCATCTGGTACGTTCCGTCGTCCTCGAGCTCTCCGTGAACGTAGTGAACACGCTGGGCAAAGCCGCTTAATTTCTGTTTGTCAACATGTTCGACCTTTTCCCAGGTGTCGAAATCCTCGCACATCATGCTGCGAAACTCGTCTTCCGACATCGGGTGTCTCCCGATGCCGAGGATGTGTACCTTCTCGAGGCAGCCCTGGCCCATGAGATCGAACAATGCCGGCATCAACTTTCGTTTCGTGAGATCGCCGGTCGCGCCGAAGATCACGACGACGCATGGTTCCGAATGAGGAAGCAAAGGTGTTTCGATTTTCACTGGTTCTGGTTCGATTAGTATTGCTGACATTACTTATTTCCCTTTTCGACGTGTCCCCCGAATTGAAATCGCATCGCGGATAGAATCTTGTTTGCAAAATCGGCTTCGCCGCGCGACGAGAAGCGTTGAAACAGCGCCGCGCTCAACACCGGCACAGGCGCGCCTTCCTCGATTGCCGCATTGATCGTCCAGCGTCCTTCACCCGAGTCAGACACGCGGCCTGAAAAGCCTTCCAACTGCGGGTTCTCCGCGAACGCGATTGCCGTCAGATCCAAAAGCCACGAAGCGATCACGCTGCCGCGGCGCCAGACCTCCGCGACGTCGCCCAGGTTGAAATCGTACCGGTAATGTTCGGGATAACGAAGCGGAGTCGTCTCCGCGTCCAGAGCGTGATCGAGCTTGCCGACGTTCGCGTGATGCAGCACGTTGAGACCTTCGGCGTACGCGGCCATCAGGCCGTACTCGATGCCGTTATGGACCATCTTCACGAAATGGCCCGCGCCTGCCGCACCGCAGTGCAGATAACCTTCCGCGGCAGTTCCGGTATCGGCGCGGCCCGGAGTGTCTGAAACAGTCGCACGTCCGGGCGCGAGCGTCCTGAAGATCGAATCGAGCCGGGCGACGACTTCGTCCTCGCCGCCGATCATCTGGCAGTAACCGCGATCGAGGCCCCACACGCCGCCGCTCGTCCCGACGTCGACGTAATGAAGGTTTTTCTCCTTCAGCTCACGTGCGCGGCGGATGTCGTCGATGTAGTAGGAGTTTCCACCGTCGACGATGACGTCGTCGGCGTCGAGTTTTCCGGCGAGATCGTTGAGCGTCGCATCGACGAGCGCGGCGGGAATCATCAACCAGACCGCGCGCGGGCGGTTCAACTTCGCGATGAAGTCCTCAAGTGACTCGGCGCCGGATGCGCCCTCGCCCGCGACAGTTTTCACCGTCTCCGCGTTGCGATCGTAAACCACACACTGATGTCCGCCACGCAACAAACGCCGCACCATGTTTGCGCCCATGCGGCCAAGCCCGATCATTCCGATTTGCATTCCGAAGCTCCTTACCTAAGATCTGAGATCTGCGATCTCAGATTTTAGACCTTATCTCCACAACGAGGAGCATTTCGACATGAAATGTTTACGCTTGCTTCTTTTCCTGGTTCTTGCCGTGCCCGTCATCGCGCAACAACGGCCGCCGTTTCCGGGCGGACGCGTCGTCGATCTGACCTACGCTTTCGACGCATCGACCGTCTACTGGCCCACGGCGGAACGATTCAAGCTGGAAACTGATTTCGAAGGCATGACCGAAAAGGGCTACTTTTACTCGGCGTACCGCTATTCAGCGGCCGAACACGGCGGCACGCACCTCGACTCGCCGATTCACTTCGCGAAGGGACGTCACACCGTCGATCAGATTCCGCTCGATCAGTTAATGGGCGCTGCTGTGGTTGTCGACGTCACAAAGCAGTGCGCCAACAATCCCGATTACCTCGTAAGCGTCGCCGATTTGCAGGATTGGGAACGCAAGAACGGCAGGCTCGCTAACGGCGTGATCGTACTGCTGCGAACAGGCTTCGGCAAATACTACCCCGATCGAAAGAAATATCTCGGGAGTGACGAACGCGGCGCCGACGCCGTGCCGAAACTTCACTTCCCCGGACTCGATCCGGAAGCCGCACGCTGGCTGACGCAGAACCGATCGATCAAAGCCATCGGTCTCGACACTGCGAGCATCGATCGCGGCCAGTCGACGTTGTTCGAAAGCCACCGGATCCTGTTCGACAAAAACATTCCGGCGTTCGAAAACGTCGCGAACCTGGATCAACTGCCGGTCAAGAATTTTACGGTGATTGCGTTGCCGATGAAGATCAAAGGCGGGAGCGGCGGACCGCTGCGGATCGTTGCGATTCTTCGATGACCGACCTATGTGTTTCCCGCTTGCGAGAGGTCAGTAAAAAGGGATTTTTTTAGATTGCTTTTTATGTAACGGCGGAAGTGGATGGGACGACCTTGCTGTGTTCGACGAGCAGCTCCTCAAACGCGCTCGGCGAAAGCGACTTGCTGAACAGGAACCCCTGCACGACGTCGCAATCGAGCGAGCTCAGATACTGAAGCTGCTCCTGCGTCTCGACGCCTTCGGCCACCACCGTCAGATCGAGCGCGTGGCCCAACGTGATAATCGCGCGCACGATCGCCGTGTCATGCGGATCTTTGCAGAGGTCTGACACGAACGACTTGTCGATCTTCAACGTATCGATCGGAAAACGTTTCAAATAGTTGAGCGACGAATATCCGGTGCCGAAGTCGTCGATCGCCACTCTGATGCCCATCAACTTCAACTCGTGAAGCTTCTCGATGGCCTGCTCGGGATCCTTCATGATCGAGCTCTCAGTCAGCTCCAGCTCGAGCCAGCGCGGATCGAGGTTCGTCTCTTTCAGAATCTCCGCAACCGACGAAATAAACGCCGCCTGTTGAAACTGTCGCGCCGAAAAGTTCACTGACAATCGCATCGGCGCCAATCCTGCATCCTGCCACGCCATGCTTTGCGCGCACGCCGCACGCAGCGCCCAATCGCCTAGCTGAATGATGAGTCCGCTGTCTTCGGCGAGGCTGATGAACTCTTTCGGATACAACAGGCCGAGACCCGGATGGTTCCAGCGCACGAGCGCCTCCATCCCGACCAACTGAAAACTGCGCGTGTCAACCTGCGGCTGGTAATGAACGACGAACTCCTCTCGTTCGAGCCCGCCGCGCAAGTTGCTTTCGAGCACCAGTTGTTTCAGCGCGCGCGTCGTGCCGCCGGCGGTGTAGAACTGGTAGTTGTTGCCCCCCTGCACTTTCGCGCGGTCCAATGCGGCGCCGGCGTTCTTCAAAAGGCTTGCCGTGTCGCGGCCGTCGTGCGGATAGACGGCGATGCCGATACTGCTCGAAACAAACACTTCCTGATCGTCAAACAGAAACGCCTGATCGAGTGCTTCCTTGATCGCACGCGCGGCATTCGCGGCGTCCTGCGACCGCGAAATGTGCGTCAGCAAGATCGCGAACTCGTCGCCGCCGAAACGAGCAACCGTGTCGCTTTCGCGCACACAGCTCGTCAATCGCTGCGCGACCGACTGAAGCAAACGATCGCCGGCTGTGTATCCGAGCGAGTCGTTGACGGTCTTGAAACGATCGAGGTTGAGCAGCAACACCGCCTGCATCTGATCGTTGCGGCGGGAAAGCGCGATCGCCTGTTTGAGACGATCTTTGTAGAGCACCTGATTGGGCAGGTCGGTGAGCGCGTCGTGATAGGCGAGGTGGTTTAGTTTTTCCTGCGTCTGTTTATTCTGCGAGAGGTCGACGATGAAACAGGCAATCTCTTCGTCGTTCAGCGCCGCCCCAAAGAGCACGGGAATGCAACTGCCGTCGCGGCGGATCATGTTCTTCTCGAACGCCGCACAGGCGCCGAAAGCCATCAGTTTCTCGAACGCTTCGTCGTCGAGTCGATGGTCTTCGGGCGCGGTCAGGTCGTAAATCCTGGCCGGCAGGTCGTCGCGCGTGTAGCCGAGGGTGTGCAGAAAACTGTCGTCGGCGTCGAGTATTTTCCCGCCCAGATCGACGAACAGAATTCCGATCAGATTGGTGGCGACGAGTCGTCGCAGTCCTTCATCAAGCTTTGTCATTGCTGTTTTAGGTGAGGTGAGACAGGGCAGACTTAGCTTAACACAGATTAAACCGATTGAACGACAAATTTGTCTTAATCGGTGGTTCTGACCGCGGGGCCGGGCGGCAGTTTTTCGTGAAGGTAGCGCGTCATCGTCGCGTACAGGTGCTTCTGCGTGCCTACCCCTTCCGCAATCGAGTGCGACCGGTTCGGATACGACATCATCGAAAACTGCTTGTTGTTCGCAATCAGGACATTGATCAGCGCTTCGGTTCCCTGGTAGTGGACGTTGTCGTCGCCAGTGCCGTGAATCAGCAGCAGGTTCCCCTTCAACTGCGGCGCGAAAGTGATCGGCGAGCTCTGTTTCCACTCTTCCGGGTGATCTTTCGGCAGACCGCCGTAACGCTCCTGGTAGATCGTGTCGTAGTAACGAAGATCCGGTACCGGCGCGACTGAGACACCCGTCGCGTACACGTCCGGATAACGAAACAGCGCGTTCAGCGTGGACGAGCCGCCGCCGCTCCAACCCCAAATGCCGATACGCGACGGATCGACGAACGGCCACTTGGCGATCGCGCGCGCCGCGTTTGCCTGATCGCCCGAATTCACGATGCCCATCTTGCGATAGATGATCTTGCGCCACGCACGGCCGCGCGGCGCCGGCGTCCCGCGATTGTCCACGCTCGCGACGATATAACCCTGCTGCGCGAGCATTCGATGCCATAGACCGTTGCGTCCGCTCCAGGCGTCGAGGACCGTTTGTCCCCACGGCTCGCCGTAAACATGAAACAGCACCGGATAACGCTTTTGCGGATCGAAGTCGGGCGGTTTGATCATCCAGCCGTCGAGCTGCACGCCATCGCCGATATCGACTTTGAAAAACTCAACCGGCGTGGGTTTCAACTTCGCGACTCGATCCTGTAGCTCGCGGTTGTCGATCAGCGTTCGCGCAATCGCGTGTTCCGGCAATCGCACGACTTCAGTGACGGGGACTCTGTTGAAACTCGAGTAATAGTGAATGGCGAAATCGCCGCGCGGCGAGATGTTGTAGGAGTGAAAACCCGGAACGTTCGCGGGCGTCAGCCGCTGTTCTTTGCCGCCCTCGCCGCCGTCGATCCGGACGCGATAGAGATAACGCTGCGTCGCGTTTTCAGGGGACGCGATGAAGTAGACAAACCCGTTTTGGGGATCGACTCGCTCGACGGTAATCACATCGTAGTTACCGGGCGTGATGGTTTTGACGTCGCGGCCGTCGCGGGAGATCGAGTAAATGTGACGCCAACCGTCGCGCTCGCTCGCCCACAGGAAGCGCTTGCCGCCGTCGATCCACTCGACGTCGCCGCGCGCGATTCCGGTCTTGTCCCAATCGATGTCGCCCCACGAAACGTCGACCCACGCTTCGTCTTTTTCAGTCAGGATGGGATGAACTTTGCCGGTGCGGACGTCGCCGATCATCACGACGTTCGTGTCCTGACGGCGATTGAGTTGTTGAATGACGACTTCTTCGGAGTTCGCCGCCCACTGCATTCGCGGGAGATAGTTGTTGCGCGGATCGCCGGGGACGTCGAACCATTTCGTGGCGCCGCCGTTGGCGCTTACGACGCCGACTTTCGCGGCTGAATTCGTCTCGCCCGCCTTTGGATACGGGAAAGTCTGCGTGACAGGATACAGGCCCGTCGTGTTGTCGATGAGCGTCATCTCCTTCACGCCTTCGGAGTTGAGCTGCCAGTAGGCGATCTGTTTGCTGTCAGGGCTCCAGATAAAACCGTCGCGGCAGAAGAGCTCTTCTTCGTAAACCCAATCAAACGTGCCGTTGACGATGTAGCGCGTGCCGTCGGTGGTGATCTTTGTGATCTTGGTGTCGCTGGAGAGGTTTTCGACGTAGATGTTGTTTTCGCGGACGTAGCCGGCGCGCGTTCCGTCGGGCGAGAATTTCGCAAACATTAAGCTCGATGGTTTGGCGTCAGGACCGCCGAGCTTTCGCAACGTTCCGGCCTGGAGATCGAGCACCCAGTAATCGCCGCGCGTGTTGCTGCGCCAGACGCGCGCGGTTTCAGTGAAGATCAGGACTTTCTGCTCGTCGCTCGTCATAGAGAACTCTTCGATTGCGAGCGGATTGGTCGCGCCTTGCGGCACGAGTTTCTCGGCCGGGACTTTCACCGAACGCTGGCCGGTGGCGATGTCGTAGCGAACGAGATCGACGGCGTTTTTCTTCGTCGGCGACGGTTCGAGGGCGAAATAGCCGTTGCCGTTTTCCTGCCAACGGACCGGGCCGAGCGGCTTCGCGCGATACGTGAAGAGCGAATCGACTGTCAGCAGCGACGGATCCGGTTGTTGTTGTGCGAGCACCGAAACCACCGCCAGGAGAATGATAGGCAGTGCTAAAAACCTTCGTTTCATATCCAAACCTCAACTAAGCTACGAGTTACTACTTCACCGCTCTCCCGCAAGCGCGAGACACATGTAAAGGGAATTCTCAAAATCCCTTTTTCATTAACCTCCGCAAGCGGGAGACACAGGGAACGTCCCAAGCCTCAATCATCACGGCCCGTCAGAGTGGCGATCGCCGCGACCATGTCTGCCTGCTCGATCGGTTTCGCCATGTGCTTATGATAACCCGCCTCGAGCGCACGTTCACGGTCCTTCCGCGAAGCGTATCCCGTCAAGGCGATAGCCGGCGTCAAACCGCCTCGTTCCGGCGGCAGATTGCGCAGCTTCCGAATCAGTTCGTAACCGTCTTCGTCAGGCATGCCGATGTCGCTGATCAATACGTCCGGCAACTCTTCGTCGAACACGTTCAACGCTTCCGCGGCTGATTTCGTCGACGTCACTTTCGCGCCGTTGCGCTTGAGCATCGTGCCGAGCAGCTTGCGCGAGTCGTCGTCGTCCTCGACAAGCAGCACGTGGATGCCGTCGAGCCTGACGCGTTTGCTGCGACCGCGGCGCCGTTCAACCTCGCGCCGGCGTTCCTCGGCACGCGCGGGATCGCGTCGCTCCTGAGCCAGCGGCAGATCGAGTGTGAAAGTCGATCCGCGCCCGAGCCCTTCGCTTTCTGCGCTGATCGTTCCGCCGTGCAACTCGACGAGATGACGGACGACGGCTAATCCGAGCCCCAGTCCGCCCTGCTTTCTGGAGAACGCAGGCTCGGCTTGTCTGAAACGCTCGAAAACGTACGGTAGAAACGCTTCGGAAATACCTTCGCCGTTATCCTTCACCGTCAGACGCGCGTTGGCTTCGACGCAGCGGAGATCGATGTCCACGCTGCCGCCGCGCGGCGTGAACTTGATCGCGTTCGAGAGCAGGTTCCAGATCACCTGTCGCAGCCGATTCGGATCGCCTTTGACCAAACACTCACCGGGCGTGAACTGAATCGTCATCCTGATGTCTTTCACGTCGGCGGTCGGACGCAATGCGTCGACTGCGGCTTCGACTACCGCTGTCAAGTTCAACGGATTGAGCTCGAGACGCAAGTTGCCGGTGATGATCCGCGAAACGTCGAGCAGGTCGTCGATCAAACGGGCCTGCGAACGCGCGTTGCGCTCGATCGTCTCCAGCGCGCGAGTGGCGTTCACGCCTTCGACTTCGCCGCTCCGGATCATCGAGGCCCAACCGAGAATCGACGTCAGCGGCGTGCGCAGTTCATGTGAAAGCGTCGCGAGAAACTCGTCTTTGAGACGATCGGCTTCTTCCGCATGCTTCCGCGCGTCGCGTTCGCGCACGAGCAGCGCCGCTCGCTCTTCCTCGGCTTTCTTGCGCTCCGTCACGTCGAGCACGAGCGAGAGCACCGAAACGAGTTGGCCGCTATCGTCGCGCAGCACCGAGTTGTACCACTCGCAATACAGGATCTCTCCCGCTCGCGTGTAATTGCGATTGCGCAGCACGCCATGAACTTCGACGCCTTCGCGTTGCCGGTTAGTCACGAGCGCCACGGCGTCGACGTCGTCGGCGAACACGAACCGCCACTCGTTGACGTGCTTCCCGATCACCTCGTCAGCCTTCCAGCCGAACAGCCGCTCGGCAGATTGAGACCAGCGTGAGACGCGGAAGTCGCTGTCCCACTCGACGACGGCCAGCGGCGAGCTTTCGACGTGAAACGCCAGTTGCCGATAAGCAACGTGTACTGCTTCTTCCGCCTGCTTTCGCGCGCTGATGTCCTTCACGACCGCGATCCCGCCCGCGATGTTGTTAGTTTCGTCGAGCAGCGGCGAGTAGTAGCTTTCGAACGCGCCGCCTCCGGAAGGGCCATATGGATGGTTCTGCGCGACCGAGTCTTTGCCGGTCAGTGCGTCAGGAATGCAACTGTCCTCACGCAGAAACGGAAACACTTCGATGACGCTCCGGCCGAGCACTTCCGCGCTGCTCAAGCCCGAGATGCGCTGCATCGCACCATTCCAGACGATGAACCGGAGATAGCGGTCAAACGCGAAGATACCGTCGACGCTCGCGTCGATGAGACGGTTCAGCAGAAATGGGGAAACTGTGTCCACGGGTCGAGAGGGGCTTCCATCTGTGTAATCCGTGGTCTAGTTCCCTGTCAATAGCATGAGGCCGGTAGCGTCGCGGACGAGGATGTTGGAACCGAGGAGCACGGGCATCGCGAAGGTCGAGGCTTCGGCGACTTCGTAGCGCTTTTCGACGGCGAACGACGGCGTGTTGCGCCTAACGACGATCAGGTCCGCGCCGTTGGTCAGGAAGACGACGTGTTGCGGCGTCAGGAGTAACGAGGCATGCTCACCTTCCCGTCCTTCAGTCGCCCACTTCACCGCGCCGGTCTTCGCGTCAACCGCCACGAACTGCCCTTTCTTTTTGGACGAATGACCGTAGATCAAGCCGTCTCCAAACACCGGCGAGCTCATGTACATCGCGACGTCCGGGTTCTTCCATACTTCGGTGGCTTGCCACTTTCCGTTCGCTTGCGTGAGTGAGTAGGCGTGAGTGCCCTGTCGCGTGCCGGAGACGACCACGTGCGTCCCGGTCCAGAGCGGCGTGGTGATGTTTTCGTGCCATTCATCCGGAAACGGCACGGACCAAAGCTCTTTGCCGTTCTTGCCGTCCACGCCGACGATTGAGCCTTCCGTCATCGTCACCAGATGCGAGCGGCCGCCGAGGTCGATCACGACGGGCGAGGCGTAGCCGGGGCCGAGGCCGCGCCATTCCCATTCCGTAGCGCCGGTCGCCGGGTTGAGACCGAGGATCTGTCCGCCGTGAATGTCGCTGCCGACCTGCACCACGACGCGCCCGTCAACGGCGAGCGGCGACGCGGCAGTGCCGCAGAAGAGTTTGCTGGTGTCGATCGACTTCGAGAAGTCGCGGGTCCATAACAGACGTCCGGTCGCGGTGTCCCACGCGTTCAGCACGCCCGTGACGCCGAGCGTGAAGAGGCGGTTGCCGTTGACGAGCGGCGTTGAATTTGGGCCTTTCGCCATCTCGACGGCGTACTGGTTCTTCTTGAAAGCAGCCTGGTACTTTTGTTCCCAAACGACCTTGCCGTCCGCGAGATTGATCGCGGCGACGATCTCTTCCGGATCGCGGCGTCCGTGGACGAAAACGCGGCCGCCGGCGACGATGGGCGACGAATAGCCTTCGCCGATCTCGACGCGCCAGGTTCGTTGCAGCGAGTCGGGCCATTTAGTGGGGACGTTTTTCCCTGAGACGGAGCCGTCGCGGGCCGGACCGCGCCACTGGGTCCATTCCTGAGCATTGGTGATGATTGCTGATGTAAACAGAGTGAGTGCGAGTATTGCTTTGTTCATGGCGCGCATCATAGATCAGAGATTTGTGAATTGTCGCGTTTTGGAGTGCTATCATCGGTGGCGGTATGCGTAAGCGTGCAGCGGCTACAATTTTTCGGATCGTCGTGTCGGTCGTGGTGATCGCGATCGTGGTTGCCGCGGTGCGCGTCTATACGTATGAAGGCGCGCCGCAGGACATGCAGGCGGACGCAGCGGTCGTCCTCGGTGCTGCTGTTTGGTCGCAACAGGTGTCGCCGGTCTTCCGCGAGCGAATCAACCATGCGATGGAGCTTTACCGGCGCGGGCGAGTACACAAGATCATCTTCACGGGCGGCCAGGGTAACCGCAACGAGCCGACGGAGGCTGCGGCGGCACGGGCGTATGCCGTCAGCAGCGGCATTTCGTCGCGTGACATACTGATCGAACAGAGGTCGCACACGACGTATGAGAACCTCGTCTACGCGAAGCAACTCGCGGACGCGCATGGGTTGAAAAAGGTCCTGATCGTCAGCGATCCGATGCACATGCGGCGCGCGATCGCGATGGCCCAGGACGTCGGTCTCGAAGCGTATCCGTCGCCGACGACGACCACGCGCTACACGGGATTCCGCAGTCAGTTTGCGGAGTTAACGCGCGAGACTTTTTATTACCTCGGTTACTCCGTGCGAAGTTTGTTCAAGCTGCCGGAGACGCGGGTTCAATCTGCGCCGGCGGTTAGTGAAACGGGTCCTGAGACGGATTTCGATAAACACATCGCGGCACTGAAGAAACGTCTTCCTTCAAACGACTTTTCGATCGTGATCCAGCGCCCGTTCGTGGTGGTTGGCGACGAGCCGGAATCGGTGGTTAAAGAACGCGCCGAGGGAACGATCAAATGGGCCGTCGACAAACTGAAGCAGGACTTCTTCACGGAAGATCCGAAAGAGATTCTCGACATCTGGCTCTTCAAAGACGCCGCTTCCTACAAAAAGCACGCGCGGCTGCTGTTCAACGACAATCCGTCAACGCCGTACGGCTACTACTCGCGCTCGCACAAAGCGCTGATCATGAACATCTCGACCGGAGGCGGTACGCTCGTTCACGAGATCGTTCATCCGTTCGTCGAGGCGAATTTTCCTGCGGCTCCGCCGTGGCTCAACGAAGGTCTCGGTTCGCTCTACGAACAATGCGGCGAGGAAGACGGGCACATTCACGGTTACGTGAACTGGCGTCTGCGTGGTCTGCAAACGGCGATCAAAGCGGGCGAGGTCGGTTCGTTCAAAGACTTGATGGCCATGGACGCGAATGCTTTTTACAGCGACTCGCGCGGCGTCAACTATGCACAGTCGCGTTATCTGCTTTACTACCTCCAGCAGGAAGGACTGCTCTTCAAGTTCTACAAAGAGTTTCACGCGCGGCAAAAGACTGATCCGACCGGATACGAAACCCTCAAGTCCATCCTTCGCGAACGTGACATGGACCTCTTTCAGCGCAAGTGGCAGAAGTACGTGCTTGGTCTGAGTGAAGTGTTTTCGCTGCGGCTCGCGAATTAGATCACGTCCGCGAAGCTCTTGCGCGTCCGCGCAAACCACCAATAGCCGAATACGAAGACGAGTAGAGAGATGACGGTGAAGTAGGCGAGGCCGCGCCAGTCAGGCATGAGGCCTTCGAGAAAGATGCGGCGGTAGCTGCGGACCAATGGCGTGAAGGGGTTTAGAGTGATCAGGGGGCGGAAACGATCCGGGACGATCGATTCGGGATAGATGATCGGTGTCAGATACATCCACGCCATCAACAAGAGTGTGATGCCCTGCGCGATGTCGCGTAGAAACACGCCGAGAGACGCGATCAGCCATGCGGCGCCGAGGGCAAACATCAGTTGCGGGATCAACAAGACCGGCAGCCATAAGGTTGTGAGGTGCAGCTCGCGCATGATCGCCGCCGTTGCGATCAGGAGACCGATCGTCGCGAATAATTGATTTCCGAGTGCTGCGAAGACTTGCGCCGCCGGCAGGGTTTCGAGTGGAAAGACCACGCGCTTCACGAGGTTGGCATGCGTGATGATCGTGCTCGCCGACTGTTGCACTGACTCCTGAAACATGGTCCATGGCAACAGGCCGCAGAAGAGATACAGGGCGTAGTCCCAGTGTGAGTCGCTGACGCCGAAGCGGGCGCCGAATATGCCGGCGAAGATGAACGTAAAGATCGCGATCATCACCACGGGCGTCAGCACGGCCCACGCTATGCCAAGGAACGACCCCTTATAGCGCCCCAGCAGCTCCCGTTTGGCAAACGAGATAACGAGCTCCGCCCGCATCGTGTATTCAAACGCCATCGCTTCTTACATTTCCTGACTCTCCCGCCAGCGGGAAACACATGGAAAGAAAATTTTTAAAATCCCTTCTCCATTAACCTCGCGCATGCGGGACACACGTGTAAAACGGATTCAACGGATCGTTCCCGTGCCGCGCCAGCTATTTTTGTTGTGCCAGCCAATCACGACGTCAGTCGCCCCAATATCCCGCCACCATGATTCAAACTCTTCGCGGGAGATGTAGAAGGCGGTTGGCGCGACGAGATGATCGAATACGATCAGGTGCTGGTCACGCCACCCGAACGGGGCAATGGCGCTGAGGTAATCGTTGTAAAAGAGATACTGCCCAAACCCCGATCCGCGTCGATTAAGCGGCCCATAGATCAACTTCGTCGCCAGAAACAGCCCCGCCGCCGGAACCTTCGACAAGTGCAACAACGCCCGCCGATCAATCCGCGACGTGATCTTCTCCCGCACCGGATTCACCAACCGCACGATCCACTCGTTATTCTCCGCACCATAAATCCACGCCGACACCTGCCCGCCCGCCTTAACCTTCGACGCCAACGATAAAAACCCCTTACGCGGATCCGGCAGATGATGCAAAACACCAACCGAAAACGCGTAATCAAACTTTCGCGCCAGCGGCAGCCGAAAAATATCCGCCTGCACGACGTGCGCATTCGGCGCCGAACGCGTCGCGGCAAACGCCGTCTCCACCGCCTCGCTCAAATCAACCCCGATTACTTCACTCGCGCCCCATTGAGCCGCCAGCAGCGTATGACGCCCCTTGCCGCATCCACCCTCGAGCACAACCTTGCCGCGAAAAAACTCCGGCGTGACCGGCGCGATCCAACCGAGAAACTGCTCAGCGTATCTCTCATCCTGATGCGTGAAGTGCTTCCACTGCCAACCGAAATTCTCAGCCGTCGCATGCTTGTCGCTTTCAACCTCGGCCAGATTAGCGAAACGCGGAATGCCGCCGGCGATCGGAAACGACGACGCGCACGCAACGCAGCGCAGTTCGCCTTCCATGATCTCCGCGTCCTCCGCACGTGAAACAGAAAGATCGAGAGATCCGTCGCAGGCAGGACACACCAGATACGAGAGTAGTTTTTCCTTCAAGCGGCCAATGCTAACACAGGATTTTTTAATTACATTCGCGGGTATGGTGCGGGGTAAGAATGCCGAAGCGCAACTGATACTCTTCAGAATTCATAAACGAGCAGACCATCGAGCGCGCCGCGCCGGCATCGCGCAGCGGCTTGTTCTTCAGCGTGTTCACGAGCGACGTGACGGCGTTATCGTCCGGATCGCGCCGGAAGAAAGCGAAGTACTGCAACAACACGAGCGCCTGGTTGTACTGCGCGTCGGCAACAGCCGGATGCGCTGCCAACCGCGTGAGAACAGCAGCACGGCCCGCAGACGGATCGTCGACGAGGGTAATCAGAGCGTCTCTTTCAGCAGACAGATCGACACCGCTCGCATGACCTGCCACGGAAATAATCGCGTCGACAAACTCAGCGGACTTCATCGTCGCCGGGTACTTGCGCTTGAACTCCTGCCGTTGCAAAAAAGCGTTAGCAAACGCGAGCCGCAATCGTGCCTGCTCCTCGTTGTCGTTCACAAGCGCCGCACGGTCAGTCTCAAACTCCGCCAGCCGCGGACGCCGCCCAAGAGCAGAAGAGTAGATGCCACTCAAAAACAGCGCGCTTGACGAAAGCTCATTCGCGAGCAGGTGCGTAGAAATCTCGAGACGCGCGGCGCGGAGACACTCAGCGCGCGATCCGCACACCGCGAGCTGTGTCGTGAGTTTATCGAGCGCCGGCGCATCGACATTGCGTCCGGTCAGGTCAGCGTAATGCTGGTTGACGAAGAAACGAGAGTCGTCGAGCGGGTTCGCGATCGGCGTAGCGACAGCCGGGTCGATCGTGATCGCGCCGGGCACAAACGCAGTTTCACCGGAGTTCGATTGCAGCCGAATCGTGTAATCGCCGAACGGCGCGTTGGGAGCGACCTGCACCTCGACGCTGATTACCGGAAACGGCGCGTTCAGTTGTTCGCGAACCAGACTCGCCGGATCGATCGTGAAGAACGGCGAGTTGACGCTGATGCTCGTGCCGGGCACTTGATCGACGCCTTCGCCGCCGAGATAAACCTTGACGCGTTTGCCTGCTTCGAGCGGCAGTGCGACCGTTGAAAGCTCCGCGTTCAATCCGATCACCTTCGGGCTCAACGCCGACGCCTGCGCCGGCACGAGGTTGTGGTTCAGCGTGCTCGCGGCGTCGGACTTCACGGCTACCTGGCTCGACACTTCGAAACTGCGAAACTTCTGCGCGCCGATCGTGATTCCCTCTTCCGCTCGCGGCGACACCATCACGCGATACTGTCCGGGCGCCAATCCTTCCAGCTTGTACGTGCCGTCTTCGGCGGTGACGTCGCTGGCGATGACTCGCCCGTTCGCAACGTTTTCAGCCCAAACGTTCACGCCGCTCAACGGCATGAGCGCGCCTGGCGTGCGGTTGTCCGCGAGCCTTCCTTCGATGCGCCCGAGTTTTTTGCTTGGTCCATACAGGCTGCGAAGTTTTTGCCGGTCGTCTTCACTCAACGTGCGTTCGGTCAACGCCGGCAATCCGAACGTGCCGTTGAACGCCTGCCGGCCCTGCATCGTCGAACCGAGCACGGCGGAATGATCGAGCCCGAGCACATGTCCGATCTCGTGCGTGAACGTGGCTTCGAGATCGTAGGTTCCGGGCGTGCCGTCGGTCGAGAATTGAAGTTCGGTGCCGTCGTCAGCGCGCGGGTGCGGGTTGATGCTGACGTCCGCCTCGGCAATCAGGCCGGATTCGGGATCGTAGAAGACGCGCGTGCGTCCGGTGCTGGTGTCTGAATTGAACGACTCGTTCTCGATCGTGTCGGCGATGGTGATCAAGTTAACTCCATCGCCGCCGTCAGCGGGACTGACGGAAGTCGCCGTGGACCACGTCACGACGAAGTTGATGTTCGCCAGGCTCGACCAGCGTGCGAGCGCTCGTCGCGCGGCGCCGATGACGTCGCTGTCCGGTTTTATATTCGCGCCGGGATTCATCAGCGAAGTCGAGAACGCGATCTCGATCTTCTTTTTGGGCCACTGAATGCGTCGCGCGGATTGGGCGGCAGGTTCGAACTCGGAAGAGTCGCGGATCTCCAGCCGTCCTCCTGGGCCGAGACCCAGAGATAGTGCGAGGCTCGCAACTATGGCGACGAGAGACTGCATGTTTAGCTTCCTGGCGAGGACGGCCAGCTAAGAGTACCACGCTTGACCGGCGAAGATCCCCCAAAATCTGAATTTAGAGTTGGCGGATCTTGCCGGATTTAGTTGATGGTTATGTGTGGCGCGGTGGCCGCCGGTCTACTGAACGTAGTGACGCCGCCCTTTTGAACCGTAATCGTCACGGGCACATCGCCCGCTCCGGCCAAAGAGGCCGGAAGTTGGAAGATCACGCTGTCAAAGCCGGGCATGTTGCGGTTCGGCTGAACCGCCAGGATCGAGGCGCCCGAGATCGCCGTTGTGCCGACAGTCACTGTGATTTCCGCCGGTGTGACGTTGCGAATTCCGGTCACGCTCAGCTCGATCTCGGTCGGAACGGTGGCCCCGGCCTCGTCCGTGGATGTGACGTTGAACGGCTCACCCGTTGGCGGAACAGTCGAATTTGTGACGTTGAGTGCAGCCGCACGCCCGCCTGCGTCGTCGGTCGTCGTGAAAATGTCAGGCTGCGCCGTGACGACCTGCACGAGCCCGCGGAAAACGGTGTTCGTGTTTGTGCCGGGGTCGAACTGGTTGATGACGACGGTTCCGAGGCCGCCGGAGATGAACCCGATCGGCATCACGAAGTTGATCTGTTTTTCCGCGTTGCCGACGAAATACAGTCCCGCGGCTGCGCCGTTGACGGCGAGCGAAACGCCGTTGAGCTCGATCGGCAAGGCAGGGCTTCGCATCGTTTCGGAGCCGGCGCCTGCCACCGCGTTCGAAGACGCGAGCGCGACGGTCGAACGAACGATACTCAGTTCACCGCCCGCCAGGCCGAGGGGCGACCCCGGAACGGGGCTCGGCGTTGGCGTCGGACTTGGGCTCGGACTCGGCACAGGCGTCGCCGTCGCGACCGGCATGTTGCTGGCGCCCGTGAAGAACGACAGCACCGCGGACGACGTCGTCGTCACTTGCGGGCTCAATAAGTAGTAAAGCTCGAGCGAGAAGTCGATGTTGCCGCCGCCGATTTCAACGCCGCCGAGCACGAACGCCATGCGCTTGCGCGTTTCGCTGGTCACGGGACGCGTGCCGCCGAAAGTCGAGAGCGCGGGCGTGTTCGTCATGCGGACGAAGGTGTTGGACGACGATGCGGGAAGCGGCGACAGAAAAATCTGCGACGCGCGCTGCGGATTGAGTCCGGTAGCGTCTTCGGCCTGCGGCGGAAACGTTCCGTCAGGACGGAAGTTCAACGCGGAAGCAAAGACGAGACTCGAAGGCGCGAGCGACGAGTTGTAGTCAGTGAACGTCGGGAAGCGCGTGATGTCCGCGAAGGTTATGGCGCGTGGTCCGACCTCGACGAACGTGTCGCTGCCAACGGTGTAGACGAACATGCCGAGTTGGAAGCTGGTCGGAGCGGCGCCTGACTTCGGATCGCTGGCGCGCGACTCAAATGCGATCAGCGTTCCATCGCGGCTCATACGACGGCCGGCACTGAAAACGTTCGTGTTGCCGTTGGAGTTTAGCGTGCGCGTCACCTGGCGAACGTTGCCGATCGCGGAACCGCTGAAGGTGGCGACGAATATCTCGGCATTGTTGTCGGCGTTGCTGGTCGCAAGGTTAGCGCTGGAAAGAAAAGACACTACTGATCCGTCGGCGGAGAGGTTTGGATTACTCTGAAAGATAAACCCGACGCCGGGAGTCGCATCCTGCGTGTTCGTGCCTTGCGTGATGCCCGGCGCGGCGACGTTGTAGAAAAAGAGCTCGGGATTGCCGTCGGCGTTGCCGACGCCGGAGACGAGATTGCGCGTGGAGATAAACGCCACAAAACGCCCGTCGTCGCTGATTGTCGGTTCGCGATTGTCGTCGGCGAAGAATGGCGCGACGCTTACGGAACCGGCGGTTGGTTTGCGGCTCGCGGGTGTGTCGGTGACACGGGTGAAGGTGCCGGTTGCCAGATCGTCGAGCGGCAGATCCGCGCCGAGGGTGAGATCGACGTCAGCGACAGCGGGGACGCGATAGATCCATACTTCCGAGTTTGCATCGTTGCCGAGTGCGTCGCTGAACGAACCGTCGAAGTTTTTCGGATCGGGCGCGTTGGAACTGAAGACGATGATGTAAGAGCGGACGCCGCCGATCAACTGCGGTTGCAGGCTGAGCATCGGCGAGCGGTTGTCGATCTCGATCCGCACCTGCGTCAGATCCGCTGGTGTTGGAACCGGCGTTGGAGTCGGGCTCGGCGAAGGGCTCGGGCTTGGCGTTGGCGTTGGCGACGGGGTCGGCGTTGGGTTTGGAACGTGCTTCGTGTTTGTGATCTGGAAGATGCGGCGCTGAGCGTAGTCGAGCAGAAAGATTTCGCGGTTGCCGTCGGCGTTGTTTCGGCCGTCTCTCAGTTTCTCGGTTGAGTGGTCGCCGTTAGAAACGAAGACGACGAAGCGGCCGTTGGCGGACATGTCGCCGATTGCGGTCGTGAAATTGGAGGTTGGGTTGTTAGTGATTTGGGCTACGAAAGGGTCGGGAGTTGCACTCGGCGTTTGGGCCGAAACGGAGACGAGTGAGCCCCCAATGAGCACAGGCAGAATGCATGCGCACAATAACCAGAAAGCTTGCTTCACGAAATCCTCCGCAATAAAGACGCGAAATACGAGCAGATTAGATGCCATCGGGGAGCTGAGCAGCGTCGTATGGTGACAGTATTATTGCCGCACCGGCGAATAAAGAACGGCCATTTTAAGCAGAACCCCTGAACGACGCAAGCACGCACGAAACCCCACTACATAGACACTTTCGAGAGCCAATTCGATGGCCTCGCACTCGCGGCTCTTCCCTTTCCATGTGTCTCGCGCCTGCGGGAGGTCAATGAAAGGGGGATTTTCAAAATTCCCTTTCCATGTGTCTCTCGCTTGCGCACGGTCAGTCCAACACAGATTTGGTTGAATGATACAATCGCGCACCGTGACGAAAAGAGCACTGATTACCGGTATCACCGGACAGGACGGAAGCTACCTGGCTGATTATCTCCTGAACCTCGGCTACGAAGTACACGGCCTGGTCCGCCGCGTCGCCCTCGAAGCACCCGACACACGCTTCAGCCGCATCGCCCACATACTCGACAAAATCACGCTCCACCCGGCAAGCCTCGAAAGCTACCCCAGCATCTTCCACGTCCTGAGCCAGCACGACTTCGACGAGTGTTACCACCTCGCCGCCCAAAGCTTCGTCGCCGAAAGCTTCGCCGATGGCTTCTCGACGATGAACATGAACATCAACGGCACGCACTACGTCCTCGCCGCACTGCGCGAAGTCCGCCCAAAGTGCCGTTTCTACTTCGCGGGTTCGAGCGAGATGTTTGGCAACGTCGATGAAGTCCCGCAAAAAGAGACGACGCCGTTTCAGCCACGCAGCCCATACGGCATCAGCAAAGTCGCGGGCTTTCACTTAACGAGAAATTATCGCGAAGCATACGGTCTTCACGGCGTCAGCGGCATTCTGTTCAATCATGAAAGCCCGCGCCGCGGTTTCGAGTTTGTATCGCGAAAGGTCACCAGCG
>DASRIM010000059.1:0-5441 GCA_035649995.1 Pyrinomonadaceae bacterium
GATCTGAACGTTGCGCCGTGCTTCTTCGAGCAGATACTTATCGCGGTGCGCGAGTAACAAGACCGGTTCTTCGGCGTGATTGACGAAGGCGTCGGCGAGATATGGTTGGTCGTTGAGAATCAGCGCGACGTAGTTTGCGCCGGGGATGTCTTTAGCGGTGACGATTGTGAACTCGTCCCACGGAATGTCACCGCCGAACGAGATGTTCTTGATCTTCCCGCGCGGTGATGGACTACGAACCGTCGCACCGTGCAGCATGTCTGGAAACGTCAGATCGTCGACGTACAGTGCCTGACCGGTGACCTTCTTGCGCCCCTCTTTACGAGGAAACGATTTTCCGATCGACTTCTCGCTCATGTGAGTCTATTCAGCCACAAAAAGGCACAAAAGGCACAAAACAGTTAAAGTGTTTAGCGGGTGCATTTTGCTTCAGCTTTCGGGTCGTTGCATCGATATTTCCTTCTGTGCCTTTTGTGTTTTTGTGCCTTTTTGTGGCTGTGTTTTGTGCCTTTTTGTGGTTAAGGCTTGGCGATGATCAAGGGATTGGCTTCGAGTTCGCGGCGATAGAAGACGCGCGGGCGTTGGACCGTGCGCTTCTGCGGATCGGTCACGTCCGCTTCGCCTTCGGTGAACGCGATGCCGAGGCCGCGGCCCTGGGCCATCTTCTCTTCCTGCATGCGAGGCACGCGCTCAGTCGCGAAGTTGAGCCACTCGCGCGCGATGAGCACGCCGTCCTTCGGCTCCGCATCGGCAACCGGCGTCTTCAATCCTTCCTCGACGAGGGCGTACGTCAGATATCCGTGCCCGAGTTGCGCCGCCTCGAGCGCCGCTTGAAAACTCTGCGCCGCCGTCAGGATGTACATGCCCTTCTCATACGCGAGTTGGGCCAACCCTTTCGAATTCATCGGCCCGCGACGCTTCTCTTCCGCCTCCAGCGCTTGTCCCGAATTACACGCGTCGATGATCAAAAGCAGGTGACCGGCATCCAAACCCTCCACCGCCGCCTGGAGCTCGATGTCGGAAATACTGTGCGAGAGCATCGTCTTCAATCCGGCTTCCGTGAGCCTTCTGCGGTCGCCGGTGTAGCCGAGGTCGTGCGGTATCAGATAGAAACGCTGCTGCTGCGCGGTGCCGTGGCCGGCGTAATAAATGATCACCGTATCTTCCGGTTCAACGCGTTTCAGCCCGTCGGCGGCGCCCGCCTTAAGCGTGGGCGGGCCGGGTTCGCCGGCCAGGCGCTTGATCACGGAGAGGATGTTTTCCTTCGTAGCGTTTGCATCGAGCAGTTCGATCACTTCGACGCGCTCGAAACCGGCGATCTGCGTCTGCTTGCGGCGCATCTCGTCACCAAAGCTTTTCGCATCCGCGACGGCGTATTTCAGATTGTACTGAGGGTTGGCGTATTCATTTACGCCGACGGCGATGATGTAAGCCGTGCCTTTGCGCTTCAAACTCTCAGCGCCTTCGAACACGAGCGGCGCGTCTTTGCTCTTCACGTTGTCGCGATTGAACGCGTAAGCCACGAGCCGATTCGGACCAGTAGTGACCGTGATCTCCTGCTCGAGAGAAGCAGCAGCCTGACCCTTCAGCACGTCGCCGTGCCAGACCTTGACGAGTGAGCCGTTGCGAAACAGCCGTACGTCCTGCGCGCCGCTTCCCTTCGGATTGTCCTTATCGGCCGGCGCATCGGTGATGTCGATCTTCACTTTCACTGTGCGCGACGCGATCGTCGAGGCGGCTGGTCCATCGAGCGACAACTTCACCACCGGCTGACGTCGATCCTTCTTCGATACGTCCTGCGCAACGCGCGGGCGTTTCCCGGCGAAGACGTCGGCCAGTAAACCCGGATAGTAGAACTCGTTGAAGAACCACTCGATCGGAGCGACGTTGAAAGTCTCCTGATTGTAGCGCCAGAGGATCTGGTTCCAGGAAAGAGGTGTGCCGTCGAACAGGCCTTGCGGCGTGACGGCCATCCACTCGGCGCCGTCGTCGAGCGAGATCAGCGTGAGGAGGTGTTCACCGGTGCGCGTGTCCCAAAGGAACGTGCTGCCGTCGTCGCCGGCGGAAGCCAGCAGCGACCCATCGGGACTGAAATCAATCGACTCAACGCTTGCCGTATGGCCCACCAGCGTGCGTAGTTCGCGGCGCGCCTCGACGTCCCAGATCCTGATCGTGTTGTCGCTGCCAGCGGACGCGAGCATCTTTCCGTCACGACTAAACGAAACCTTTACCACGCCGCGGCTGTGACCTTTCAACGCGCCAATCTCGCGTCCCGAAGCGACGTCCCAAAGTTGGACCTGACCAATCGCTTCGACCTTGAGATCTCGCATTATGTCGTCCGAATCCGGCTGTTTCGATCCTTTTTTCGGTTTCTGACCACTCCTCGCACCGCTCATCATGGCCGCGATATCGATGTTCGCTTTCGACTCGAATCCGCCAGTCGCCACAATGCGGCCGTCCGGGCTAAACGCCAACGACGATCGGCCCATCGTTCCCGCCGCCATCGTACCGAGAGCGTTAGTCATGATGGCCGCGAGGTCATTCATGTTCGGCATCGTGGGCATCTGGCCGGGTTTGATGTTGCCCATGTTCGTGAGTGCGGCCATCGGCGAAGACGTCAGATCGCGCTTGTTGCCCGACTGCACCTCCCAAAGCGAGGTCTGGCCCATCGAACCGACGGTCCCGATCATGCGCCCGTCAGTGCTGAATTCAGCGTCGCTCGGAAACTCGTTCGCTGCGAGCGAGCGGAGTTCCCGTCCAGTCTTTACGTCCCAGATCTTTACCTGACTGCCGCGCCCGATAGAACCGACTGTTGGTTGCTGGATTTCAATTTGATTGTAACTGGCGGCGATGAGCGTTCCATCCCTGCTGAAACGAACGCGCTGCACAGTGCCGGCTTCGCCTGACGGCGTCAGCGTGAACACCTCGCGTCCACTCGGAACCTCTACCAGCGAAAGCACATTACTGTTCGGTCTCACCACTGCGAGCAGACGCCCGTCCAGGCTCGGAAAGCCGTAACTATTCTCGGCAGAAGATCTCGAGGCGACTCGCAAACCGCGCCCGGTGCGCAAGTCCCAACGCGTGCGGTCGCCGGAGTAAAGCTGTGTTCCATCCGCGCTGAACGCGACGCTGTACGCCATGTTCGTGCGGCCGCTCAGCTTCGCGAGTTGTTTACCGGTTTCCGTTTCCCAAAGCGTTGTGTCGGTGACGAAGCCCCCGGCGGCGATCCGTTTGCCGTCTTCACTGAAGTTCATAAACGCGTCGTATTGTGGATAGGCGCTGTTGCCCGGCAATTTCAAAGCGGGCAGCTCGCGCCCCGTTGTAACGTCCCAGATCTTGATGTTGGAGTTTTCAGAAAGTGCGAGGAGCCGCCCGTCGCCGCTGAACCTGACCTGCGCGTAGTCTTTCGCCGTGCGCGCGAGCTCTTGCTCTTTTTTCGAGGTGAGGTCCCAGAGTTTGAAACGGCGTTCGAGTAATCCCGCCGCCAACAAACGGCCGTCGGAAGTGAACGCGAGCTGAAGACTCTCGATGTCGTCATGCGGAAGCTTCAGGCGGCGACTTTCACGTCCCGTTGCGACGTCGATCACCTTCACGTGCGCTTCGGATTCGTCGTTGACGACTGCGAATTGAGCTCCGTCCGGCGAGAGGACCATGCCGCCGTCAGTGCCGTTGAAACCCGCGGCGACGGGCGTCGTCTGTGAGTGCAACGAGCGCAATTCGCGCCCGCTTGTCACGTCCCAAACGCGCGCCGTATCGCTCACGGTGACGATTTGGTTGTTTGCGGCAAAGCCGATGAAGTAGACGCCGATCGCCGCGTACATTGAACCCTGCGGGCCGGCGAGCGTTTGCACTTCGCGGCCGCTCATCACGTCCCAAACCTTCACCGCATTGTCAGCGGACGCGGCGGCGATGAGACGGCTGTCGCGGCTGAAAGCGACATACGGCGCGATGCCCGGCGCGCTTTGTCCGCTGCTCGAAAGATCGCGTAGCTTTCGGCCGGTGGCCGTCTCCCAAAGTTTGATCGTGTTGCTGCGAAACGTGGCCGTCGCGAGCAGTCGACCGTCGGGGCTGAAGACCAAACGCGTCGCGCCGTAGAAGTTGTTGTAGCCGGTTTGCAGAACGAGCTCGGGCTTCGCTTCGCGCGGCTGTTGAGTCGTTTGTCCTGCCTGAGTGGTGCCGCTTTGAATGCCGAGCCCGCGTTGGTCGGTGGGAGTCGGGCTGGGAGCGGGATTTTGAGCGAAAGCCGTGACCGCGAAAAGCGCGATCAGTTGTAGTGCGAGAAAATTTCTCATAAAGCCTCTGTCAACGCCGAATGCTCGAGCAGCAACAACCCGATCGCAACCAGCGCCAAAACGTACATTACTGGATGAATCTCTGTCCGGCGGCCGACAATGAGATAAAGACCAACGTGCGCGATGAAGCCCCAGAGTATTCCCTGGGTTATCGAGAATGTCAGGGGGATGAGGATTATAGTCAAAAACGCCGGTAGACCCTCCTCGATTTTGCTGAAGTTGATCTGGGCGACGCTTTTGAACATCGCGGCCCCGACGAGAACGAGCACCGGCGCGGTCGCGTACAGCGGAACCATGCCTGCGAGCGGCGCGAGAAAGAAGCACGGCAGAAAACAGAGCGCTGTGAAAACTGACGTCAGGCCGGTGCGGCCGCCGACGTTTATGCCGGCGATGCTTTCGATGTATGCGGTCCCGGATGAAGTGCCCGCGAGGCCTGCGCCGAACGTCGCCACGGAATCGACGATCAATCCTTGTCGCAGGTTGCGGGGATTTCCGTGTTCGTCGAGCAGATCGGCGGCGTGCGCGACGCCCATGAACGTCGAGATCGAGTCGAAGAGATCGGTGAACATGATCGCGATTATCGCCGGCAGCAGCGAGAGCTTGAGCGCGCCGAGGATGTCGAGTTTCAGAAAGACTGTTTGGAAGTCAGGCGCACTGAAGAGCTGTGGCGGCGCGGTGACGTAGCCGCGAAGCAACGCTACGACGGTGACGAAAAATATTCCGGCGAGATATGCGAGCGAGCTGCCGCGTGTTGAAAGGAAGACGACGAGAGCGAAACCGAGAATCGCGATGAGCGTCGTTTCGTCGAGTTTTCCGAGTTTGACGAAGGTGACGGGATCGGAGGTGATCAGTCCGGCGTTTTTGAAACCGATGAACGTCAGGAAGATGCCGATTCCGGCGGCGGTGCCAATGCGAAGTTCCGCGGGGATAGCTTTCGCGATCGTTTCGCGGATGGGTGTCACGGAAATCAGCATGAAGAGAACGCCGGCCCAGAACACGATGCCGAGCGCCACTTGCCACCAGACTTTTTGCGTCAGGATGATCGTGAAGGTGAAGAAGGCGTTGATGCCCATGCCGGGCGCGACTGCGAACGGGAGTTTCGCGTAGAGGCCCATCAGAAGGGTCATCGTGAAACAGATCAGGACCGTT
>DASRIM010000060.1:0-5176 GCA_035649995.1 Pyrinomonadaceae bacterium
CGCGCTAGATAATAAACCTTGATCCACAAAAAGGCACAAAAATGATCACATTTTCAGTGTGGCTACTGCCCGGCCGCGATAATCACACGCTCGGACGAGCGTCTCTATTAACAATTTCACCAGCACTTTCGGTTCGCCGGAGGGCACCGCAACCAACTTACTCAACGCGCCGTCGCCCTCGATCGACGCAAAAACGCGTTGCCGCAGTGAATCAACTTCCGAAAGATGCGCGACGATCGATTGAGGCGTTGAGAGGGTTTCGGGCAGTGTCCACTCGAACGGATCGTCCCAAAGGTTCGCCGTGAGGCCGCCAAACGTCTGTTCCATCACAGCAGCGCTGCGAAGGATCTGCTCGCCGACCGAGATCGCGGGTAGACGCCGGTAGAGCAGATCCTGATCAACCGAGCCGGCGAGAACTTTCAGACTCTCAATTAAACCGGCGAAGGCGTCATCTAAAGCAGCTTGAACCGATATGCTTTAAATCCTTTCTACTGACCTCCCGCAAGCGGGAAGCTCATGGTAAAGGAGATTTAGAAAATCCTTTCTAACCGACCTCCCGCAAGCGCGAAGCTCATGGTAAAGGAGATTATCTTCCTTTGGTTCGGCGATCGGTCTCCTCCATCACAGTGCCAAAGCTGCGTCCCGAAATACTGAACCCGTTATGAACGTAACCCTTGGCGCCAACGCGCGCGCCACGCGAAGGAATACCTTGCTTGGTCGCGACCCAGATGCGGCCGGTGCCGTCGTCTAACTCATAAGCGCCCATGCCCATCGCGCCGTAACTATTGGTGACAGTGCCCGCGATACCCACTTCCTTGCCGCGGTAACGGTCAGGGTCGGCGTTGATTTTCGAAATGTTTGTCTGGCTGGGACACGCCGTCAGTAGCAGTGTCCCACTGAGAAGAGCAAAGAGAATCGCGGCCTTTTTCAATCCTTGCATGTGGTCTCCTTCAATGTTTTTAGCGTTCATTTCGGGAGAGGCAGCTATCATAACATCAGTTGCCGAACCAGCCGATTGGCCGGCCGGAAAGATCGACCCAAACGCTCTTCACCTGCGTGTAAAGCTCGAGCGCGTGGCGGCCCATTTCGCGGCCGTAGCCTGACTGCTTGTAACCGCCAAACGGAGACGCTGCATTGAACATGTTGAAGGTATTGATCCAGATGACGCCTGCCTTGATCTCCTTCGCGAAACGATGCGCGCGCGTGATGTCGCGCGTCCAAATTCCCGCCGAGAGCCCGTAGATCGTGTCGTTCGCTTGCCGGAGGAGATCGTCTTCATCTTTGAACGTGATCACCGAGACGACGGGGCCGAAGATCTCTTCCTGGGCCACGCGCATCTCGTTCTTCACGTCGGCAAAGATCGTCGGCGTGAAGAAATATCCTTTTTGGAACGGACCATCGAGACGCGGCGAACCACCGCCGACGACAACCGTCGCGCCTTCACCGCGAGCGACGTCGACGTAGCCTTTGATCCGGTTGAGCTGTTCCTGCGAAACCTGTGGTCCCATCTGCGTCGCTTTGTTCATCGGATCGCCGACGGCGATTTTTCCGGCGCGGTCGCTCAGTTGAGCGAGAAACTGATCTTTCACTGATTCTTCGACAAACAAACGCGAACCCGCGCAACAGACCTGTCCCTGGTTGTAGAAGATTCCCATCATCGCGCCCGCGACCGCCTGCTCGAGATCGGAGTCGGCGAAGACGATGTTCGGCGCCTTCCCGCCGAGCTCCAATGAGACTTTAGTCAGATTGTCGGCTGCGGATTTCGCGATTATCTTTCCGACTTCCGTCGATCCGGTGAAAGCGATCTTATCGATGCCGGGATGTGACGCGAGCGCGGCGCCGGCAGTTTCACCGTAGCCGGGAACGATGTTCACCACGCCTTCCGGGAAACCGGCTTCCTGGATCAACTTCGCGAGCTCCATCGCGCCGACAGGCGTTTGCTCCGCGGGTTTCAGCACGACTGTGTTGCCGGCAGCGAGCGCGGGCGCCAGTTTCCACGCCGCCATCAGCAACGGAAAGTTCCACGGAATGATCTGGCCGCAAACGCCGATCGGTTCGCGCAGCGTGTAGTTGAACATGCGGCCCGGAACGGGAATCGTCTCGCCTTCGATCTTCGTGGCCCAACCGGCGAAATACTCGAAGTTTTCGACGACTTGCGGCAGATCGACGTAAAGCGACTCTTTGATCGGTTTGCCGTTGTCAGCAGTTTCCAGTTCCGCGAGGCGGCCGGAGTTCTGTTCGATGAGTTGCGAGAGTTTGTAGAGTAACCTGCCGCGATCGCGCGCGCTGAGTTTGGACCATTTGCCTTCGAAGGCACGCCGCGCTGCGGCCACTGCTTTGTCGACGTCGGCTTTGTCAGCTTCCGCGATTTCCGCGAGCGTTTCGCCTGTCGCCGGATTAGGCGTTGTGAACGTTTTCCCTGATTGTGAATCGACCCATTGGCCGTCGATGAAGAGTTGATACTTGTTCATTTTTTTAAAAATCCGTAGTTCCCGCCAGTAGTTGGCGTAAGACGAACGGCAAGATGCCGCCGTGATGGTAGTAGTCGACCTCAATCGGCGTGTCGATGCGCAGCGTGATCGGGACTTCCTCGACTGCGCCACTCGCGCGATGAATGACGAGCGTTATGGTTTCGAGCGGTTCGATTCCGTCTTCGATGCCGCGCAGGTCGAACGTCTCAGTCCCGTTGAGTCTCAGCGACGCAGCGCTTGTGTCGTCCTGGAACTGGCATGGCAACACGCCCATTCCGACGAGGTTGCTGCGATGGATGCGTTCGAAGCTCTGCGCGATGACTGCCTTCACGCCCAGCAGCCGCGTGCCTTTCGCGGCCCAGTCGCGTGAACTGCCAGTGCCGTACTCCTGTCCGGCAATGATGATCAGCGGCACGCGTTCTTCCTGATAACGCATCGAGGCGTCGTAGATGCTCATGCGATCGCCGCCAGGTTGGTGCAGCGTCACGCCGCCTTCGACTCCGGGCACCATCAGGTTCTTGATGCGCACGTTGGCGAACGTTCCGCGGACCATGACCTCGTGATTGCCGCGGCGCGCGCCGTAACTGTTGAAGTCTCTGATCTCGACGCCGCGTTCCTGGAGATACAAACCCGCGGGTGACGACGGTTTGATCGCACCGGCCGGACTGATGTGGTCCGTGGTAACCGAGTCGCCGAAGATCGCGAGTGCCCGCGCGCCTGTGACGTCTGACAGCGGTTCGAGCGCGCTGCTGAATCCGTCGAAGTAAGGAGGCTCGCGGATGTACGTCGAGTCCGGCTCCCATTGATAAACGTTGCCGGTGCTCGTCGGAATGTCGTTCCACAGCGGGTTCTGCTCTTCGAAACTGCTGTAGAGCCGGCGGTAAGTTTCCGGATCGAACGCGGTCCGCATCAACTCGTTGATCTCTTGCATATTGGGCCAAATATCGCGGAGATAAACGTCCTGGCCGTCTTTGCCGGTGCCGATCGGATCGGTGCTCATGTCGAGATCGATGCGGCCTGCAAGTGCGAAGGCTACGACGAGCGGCGGGCTCATCAGGAAGTTTGCCTTGATGCTCTGGTGTACGCGCGCTTCGAAATTCCGATTGCCGGAGAGCACTGAAGCGGCGACGACGTCGCGCTCGTTCACGATCTGATCGATGGCCGGATCGAGCGGGCCGGAGTTTCCGATGCACGTGGTGCAGCCATAGCCGACGAGGTTGAAGCCGAGCTCGTTCAGGTACGGTTGCAAACCCGTTCGCTCGAGGTAGTCGGTGACGACTCTCGAGCCCGGCGCCAGCGAGTTTTTGACTTTCGGACTGACGGAGAGCCCAAGTTCGACAGCCTTCTTAGCGAGGAGCCCCGCGGCCAGCATGACGCTCGGATTCGACGTGTTCGTACACGACGTAATGGCCGCGATGAGAACGTCGCCGTGGCCGATCAACTCGTCGCCGGGCGTGAATTCATCTTCGGGAATCTCGGCGACCACGTCGGGAGTCGGACGGTTGTTGACCATTTCCGTTTCCGTCCAAACGCTCGTGTTGCGGTCGCTCACATGATTGTCGACGACGACCGGGATCGTTTCGGGGCGTTGTTCGCCGCCGCCCGCGACCTGGCGCTGTCTATCGGAGCCGACCCTGACGTGGTAACGGGTCCAGAGGTCGTCTTCAGTCTTGCCGTAGCCGCCTTCGCTGACCGGCTTGAGCATCAGCTCGGTGAATTGATCTTTCAGCTTGGGAAGATCGATGCGATCCTGCGGGCGTTTTGGACCAGCGACGCTTGGTCCAATCGATCCGATGTCGAGATCGTACACGACGCTGTAATCGACTTCGCCTTTTTGCGGCATGCCGAACATGCCTTGCGCCTGGTAGTACTGCCGCACGAGATCGACATGCTCTTGCGAGCGGCCAGTCGCGAGCAGGTATACGCACGTTTCTTCGTCAACCGGGAAGAAGCCCATCGTCGCGCCATACTCCGGCGCCATGTTGGCGATCGTGGCGCGGTCTGTCACCGAGAGGTTCGACGCGCCTTCGCCGTGAAACTCGACAAACTTGCCGACGACTTTCGCGCGGCGCATCATCTCCGTCACTTTCAAAACGAGGTCCGTCGCCGTCACGCCTTCGCGCAAACTGCCGCTCAAGTGAACGCCGACGACGTCAGGAGTCAGGAAGTAGACCGGTTGGCCCAACATCGCGGCTTCGGCCTCGATGCCGCCGACGCCCCAGCCGACGACGCCGAGCCCGTTGATCATCGTCGTGTGCGAGTCGGTGCCGAGGACCGTGTCGGGATACGCGAGCTGGGTGCCGTTCGACCCTGCGCTCGCGACGACCGGCGCCAGGTACTCGAGGTTCACCTGATGGACGATGCCCGTGCCCGGCGGCACGACGCGGAAGTCACGGAACGCCTGCTGCGCCCAGCGCAGCAGCGCGTAGCGCTCGCCGTTGCGCTCGTACTCGCGCTCGACGTTGAGGAGGAACGCGGCGTCACTGCCGAACTGGTCGACCTGCACACTGTGATCGATGACGAGATCGGCGGGCACGAGCGGGTTGATGCGCGCGGGGTCGCCGCCCATCTCCGCCACCGCGTCGCGCATGGCGGCCAGGTCCACCACGCAGGGCACGCCGGTGAAGTCCTGCAGGATGACGCGCCCCGGCATGAACGGCAGCTCTGCTTCTCCCGATGCCGATGGGTCCCAGGCCGCTAAGGCT
>DASRIM010000061.1:0-62771 GCA_035649995.1 Pyrinomonadaceae bacterium
TGAATCACTCCTCCATACGCGCACATCAGCTTGCAGTTGTTGTCGAGCGCCGGCATGTTGCCGATCAGGACCGTGGGCGCGCCCGGCACCCACGGCGCGGGAATCACGGGAATGCAAGGCATCGGAGTCAACGCACCCAAAGCAGCGGCCGTCGCGGACGCCACAGTTGGGTTCGCCAGCGACGAACACATGCCGAACGGCATGATGTTGACGAGCGGTTTGTTGTCCATGATGTTGGCGTCCGGCGTGCTCGTGAGCGTGCGCTTGTCAGGCAGCACGACGAGCGTGCTCGGCGCCGCGCCGAAGCTGCACTGCAACGTCGCGCCCATGCATACTTGAAACGGCATAATTTCGGACCTCTAGTTAATCTTCACCATTGAGCCCTTGATCGTCGTGATGCCGCCGCTTTCCACAGTGTTCGAGGCTTGTCCTTTATTAGTAATATCCATCTGCGATTCATGCGTCATCGACTGTCCGGACTTGATCGTGACCGAGCCAGTGACGTCGATGGTCAAGTTTCCCGTCACTTTCAATTCATAATTACCACTGATCGTTTGCGTAAAATTTCCCTTGTTCGTGTGCGTCTCGTCGCCCGTTATCGTCAGGCTGCGCGTTCCTTTGACTTCGTAAGTTTCGTTGCCGGTGTCGACCTTAAACGTGCGGTTGCCTTTCGAGACGACGTAAGTGTCGTTGCCTTCCTGGATCGTGGTCGAGCGATCCTGCTTGATGGTGTTGGTTTCGTTGTGCAGCACGCTCTTGGTGCGATCGTTTTCGACGACGATCGTCTGATCTTTCTGGGCGTGGAAGTAGAGTTCCTCGGAGTCTTTCTTGTCCTCGAACCGGATCTCGTTGAAGCCGTTGCCGCCTTTTGAAGAGTTCGTCTTGACCGTGCTCTTCGTCTGCTCGTCAGGAAGCGTGTAAGGAACAGTCTGATCGCTGTTGTAGACGGCGCCAGTGACCAGCGGCTGATCGGGGTCACCTTCTAAATAACTGACTATTACTTCCTGACCGATGCGCGGGAGAAAGATTCCGCCCCACTGCTTGCCGGCCCAACCGTAATCCACGCGAATCCAGCACGAACTGTTCTCGTCGTTTGTACCCAACTGGTCCCAGTGAAACTGGACTTTGACGCGGCCGTACTTATCGGTCCAGATCTCCTCGCCGGCTTTGCCTACGACGACCGCCGTCTGCGTGCCCGAGATGCGCGGTTTGGGCGTTACGAGCGGCGGACGAAACGGAACATCCGCCGGAAAGGCGGTGAACGAGTTGGTGTAACTCTCCTGCGTGGCCGCGTGCGAGACGGACTGCAACACGTAAGTCTGATTGACGTCGGCGCGATAGTGGTCCTTCAACTCAAACTTGTGCCCCGCGACAAACGCGCGCACGAAGCCGTCGCCGCGAATGATCTTCTGCGGTTGCTCCAGCGCGTCGAGACGCAGATCCGCGCGCTTCTGTCCGGCGTCTTTCTTCAGAAAACCGCCGGGATACTCGTAAACCTTGTAAGCCGGCGTATCGCTCTGCGATTGCGACTTCAGGTCCGTGTTCGGCGTCTCGAAGTTGTAGTCGTCGTGAGTGTAGGCACCGCTGACGACCTGCTCTTCGACCATGCAGCGAATGATCGCGAGGTCCTGCGTGTGGTCGATCAGCGACTGCCGGAAATGGACGGGCGTCGACTCGAGCCCGGGGCACGTCTGATGCCCGTCGGCGTCGTCGCCGAGCACGAGCGTGTGTTTGTCTGAGCTGTGTTCGAAGTAGTAGAAGATGCCCTCTTCTTCCATCAGGCGCGAGACGAAGTTGAAAGCGGATTCGTTGTATTGGACGCAATATTCGCGCGTGTCGTAAGTGGCCTTCAGGTCGTTGCGGAAGTCAGTGAAACCGAGATCCGAGAAGACGGCTTCGATGATGTCCGGCACGGTCTTGTTTTGAAAGATGCGGCAGTCGCTGGTCTTTGTCAGGAGCCAGAGCCACGGGTGAATATCGGCGAAGTAGCGCGTGAGGCGCAGGTTCGTTTCCTCCTGCACGAACCGTCCGACGATGCCGTTTAGATAGTGCTCGGTGTCGTTTCCGAGCGTGAGCGTGACGGTGACGGCTTTGCCGACGATTGCGGAGAAGTCGATCGCGTTGTCTTCCGAGACCATCTCGAGCGTGAAATGGAAGAGGCCCGAGATCTGTTCTTCGCCGCGGAACGAACGCAGCAAGAGTTTGTTCGGTCCCAACGGGGTTGTGACCTTCAGTTTGAGATTGTCTTGAATGTAAGCAGAGCTCATTGTCTGTGATGTAACTGGTTGTAAGCGAGCTCTTCCGAGTCGTCGCAATTGATATAGGCGTCGATTGTTCGCCTGAGGTTCTGATCGTTGATCATCGCGAACGACAGGTGTTCGCGCCTGATGACGGAGAATTCGCAATCAGTCAACGCCAGTGCAGTTTCACTGTAAGGCTTGTGTTTGAGCAGCGCGCGCTCACCAAAACAATCACCTTCGCTCAACACGCCGATAACCGTCTCCTTGCCGTGCTCTTCGGAGCGCGACAGTTGCACCTTGCCGCGCCGGATGATGTACATCGATGTGGCAACTCTGCCTTGCAACGTCACCAGCGTGTTCTTCTGGACCGTGCGCGTCATGAGTCCGAGCAACGCCGTCTGTTTACTGCGCGGCAGGCGCTGAAGAATGCGGCTCTTGATCGTGCCGGCCTCCGCGCGAAGCGCATCAGGCGTGATCACGATCGAGGGATTCTCCTGCGCCGGCGGCCAATGGCCGTTGCTCTTGAGTTTTATGTTTCGTGCCGGACCGAGCCATGACGTCCACGAGAGCGCCGGCTCAGAGTTCAACTCAACAGCCGGAATCTCCTCGGTTCGCAAGACCAGGCGGACGTTGAATTCAAACTCGTCTTTTACGTAGAAACGCACGAGGTCGCAGAGCACGCCGAAGCGCCACTCCGTCGGCAGGAAACCCTCGAAGTCGGCCAAACTCAACGGACCAAGTTGAATCTCAAATCGCGCCTGTTGGTCCCAGACGCGCGTGCCGAGGATCACTGTGTCGTGGCCGAGACGTTGGTTAGTGCCCGACTCGCCGATCGTGGTCCACTGATCTTCCTCGAGATCGGACCACTTGCCGACAAACTGAGTGGTCTCAACGTCGACTTGAAAATAATCGGTGAGGATCCGCTTCAGTCCAGCCATCGAACGAGGCTGCTGCGCAAGAATGCCGGCGTAGTAAAGCAGCGCACGGTCGGGAACCTGCATGCGGCTCTGCAAGCGCGGCGTCCGCATGCCGATCAGTGAATACAGGTAACGCGCGATCTGATCGTCGCCCGGCGCGACAGAACCAAGACCGACTCGATGATGTTTGCGGATCCGGTAGAGCAGCGAGACTAAACGATGATTGAAAATGTCGAGAAAATCTTTGAGCGCCTTGTCGTTGTGCGACTCGCGCTGGAGGACCAGTTCGGTGCTGGGAATGTCGAGTGCGCCGAGGCAGCCTGCCAGGCCGAGAAAGTTGACCGTCATCTCGGCGGGCGCCGTCGGCTGTTCGCGCTGCGGAATGTCCCTCGTGCGTTTGACCTGGGCAATGTCGCTGGCAGGGAAGTCGAGCTTTACTGCCGATCGAAAATTGATGATCTCTTTGGCTGGATCCGCGCCCTGGCCCGGCGACGACAATGATTCACCATGTCTCGTGTGAATGATCTCGAGCAGGCGAACGGCCTGGAAAAAGTCGAAGCGATGACCTTCGGCGAAGAGCCAGTCTTCAACGCCGCCGCTCTTTCCCCAACCGTATTTATTTACAGCAGGACTGTTTCGCCCGACATCGGCTCCCATTTCTTCCAGATCCCTTCGCGCTGTTTGCTCTTAACAATTAACTGCGTGAACGAATTGACCGCGGCGTATGACGCGAGAAAGCGGTTCAGCACCGCGCCAAACAGAAACCCGCCGCTGCCTTCGTAATAGTCTTCGTCGAGCACGAGCGTCACTTCATTGCCGCGGCAGAAACCACGCCACGGGTCGTTGCCGATGTGGCGCATGACTTTGCGGCACGACATCTCCTTGATCCCTTCGATCAACTTGTGGTGCGACTCCTTGTGACAGTAGAGACGCAGGATCTCTTTCAACGCCGGCAAGCTGTCTCTCTCGTCCGACAGCGACAGGTGATTGAGTGACAGATGTGAAACGAGGCGCCACGCGGTTGCGCCGTGCGAAGGCGCCGGCACCGGATGAGTGGGTTTTCCCAAACACACGATCGGCCGTTCTTTATCGAGGGGCGCGTGCTGTTCCATTTGAAACACAGCGCCGACGGGGAGTTCAGACGGGAGATCCCGGTTGGTACATAACGTGTGCGCGTAGACGGTCTGCATCGCAGGCAGACGAGGCTTCAGATCCAGATCGAGAAACGTCAGGACCATCTCCGTGCCGGGGACGTCCTTGCGTTGCGCCGGCACGCGGCGGCTGTGCCAGAAGGCGCTGTGATTTGAAGTTTCGAGCCGGTGATTGTAGGAGTAGAACGGCTCGAGCTGCTGCGTCTTGTCCGTGTCGTTTGAAGAAGCCGAGACGGACAGGATCGAGTGAATCTCGGTCGTGCGCTCGCGTCTTTTGTCCGGGATCAGAGGATATTCGAGACTGCGGTGATCCAAACGAATCGGTTCGGTCGTCTTCGGAAACAGGTTGATGATCGGCGTGCAGCCGAGGCAGAACGTGTTTTCGTCGATGACGAGGTTTTCCGTCGGGCGGCGGTTGAGGAGCAGGAAGACTTCGAACTCGCTCGCTTCGTTGTTCGGCATGAAGTCGAGCAGCGTGTTCGTCTTCTGGCGGCGTTCGGGATTGCTTTGATCGAAACAAAGATCGAAGAACAGGTACTGTTTTGGAAACGCGAAGTACTCGAGCAGCAGCATGTAGCCCGGATGGACGTTGGGCGGATGCGGCAGCATGTCGTCGTACGCTTCGAGTCCGACGGGCTGGATGGCGTTCGGCCCGAGGAAAATGGGCGTGCGCGCGCCCGGGATTTGAATAGCGACGTCGTGGACGTCGCAGAACAGCATCTCGTAAAGCGTCTTGACTGACATCGGATCGCCGTTCAGGTAGAAGCGCAGGCGATCGACGGAGAGTTCGTTGAGTTTTCCGCCGGGCAGACATTCGACTTTCAGCTTCAGCGCCATCACGGCCTTGCTGTCTGCGTCGATGAAGTTCGAATGGCGTGTGCTTTCGAGAACGGCGCCGCCGACTTTCAACGGCCACAGCGTAACCGGGTAACAGGTTCGGAAACGACAGAAGACGCCGTTTGCGGCGTCGGCGAAGAGGGAAGTGTGACGATCGATCGTGAAGCCGGTCGTCATCTTTCCCTGTTCCGGATCGATGTTGAATTGAGCGATCGCCATCGACGGGATCGGGCTCGTCAGTTGCGGGTACAGAATGTTGAGCAGCGCGCTGGTGATGTCGGGAAACTCGCTGTCGATCTCGTGTTGCAAACGTCCGGTCAGGAAGGCGAACGCCTCGATGAGCCGTTCGACGTGCGGATCGGCGCACTCGTCGCGTCCGAGCTCGAGCCGCTTCGCGACTTTGGGATAGCGTTCCGCAAACACTCCTCCCATGCGGCGCAGGTACGTGAGCTCCGACTTGTAGTACTTCAAGAGTTCTTCGTGGCTATTCGCTATCATGGTTTGAAACTCGCTTTATCCGTGTTCCCCATGGGTGTTGCGTTAGCTGATGCTGCGGACATAGTAGGAACACGGATTACACGAATTCCGCCGTTCCACTCTTGTTGTTCAGGGTCACGGGAAAGGAGACGGGCTCGGAGTAGAGACCGATTGCCAGTTCCGCACTGATGTTGAGCCACAACGCCGACTCGGCGCCGAACGCTGGTCCAACTTCGACGCGGACCTGGCGCAGGCGTGGTTCAAATGCCGTAATTGTCTGGCCGACGATGGAGGCGATCAGCGCGTGATCGTCGGCGTTGTGCGGGGAGAGTGACGAGAAATCCGGAATGCCGTAGTTGACGACAGACCTTTCCTCATCGCCGAGCTGGTGCAACGGGATGGAGCAGCGCGTGTTGAGCAGCCGTTCCAGCTCACGCCGCACCGAGGCTCGCAATTGTTTTTGGTTGAGGATGCGCAAGGGCTGCTCGTCGAGGTGTCCGTCGGAGACGTCCACCAGGCGATCGAAGAGCAGCGCTCGCGCACCCGCTATTGGTTTAGGTTGAGACATGGAAACACCAGAACATAGTGTGCTATTTTGGAATTCGGTTTTATCCGTGTTCCCTATGAGCGCTCGCGTTAGTTGAACCTTACGCGTTGACGTTCTTGGCCAGGTCCCACTTGGTATCGACGTGACCCTGTTCCGCACCCTCGGCTTTCTGAGTGTGGAAGTCCCACGTGATGTGGTTGTAGTTCATGGTTATGGTCTCGACGGGTTTGTCGCCGCCGCCGCCGCCGATCGACACCGAAGAGAGAACGACGTTCTTCAACGTGTATTTGATTAACGGAATCACCGCGCCCTTGTCGTTACGTCCCACCACCACCTCAACGCTCGTGAAGTTATCGCCCTTGCAGCAAGATTCGTTGAGCTTCGGCGACGACTGATCGAGGTACTTGGTGATCGTGAAGTCCTGGTGATTCGGCTTGCCGGAGGTGCGTTCCGTGTTGCTCACGTCGCCCGTGATCTGCATCGCCACACCATGACTAAACGACAACAGTTCGATTTGAGCTGCGAACTTGTCCATCGTGCTGGTTCCGGGAATCGCCGGATCCATCTTCATCAACAATACGTCCATAAATCCTCCTTAAGGGTTACGCAGCCGCGGGTGGCGGCAGTTCGGCGACGAGACGGATCGAAGCCGTGAGCTCATCGAGTTGGAAGTGCGGGCGCAGGTAGACGACCGCCTTGTAAACGCCAGGCTTGCCCACGACGTCTTCGACGTCGATGCGGGCTTCGCGCAGCGGATACGAGGCCTTCGAGCTCTGCGACGCACGGTCGTCGAGCAGGACGTAGTCCGCGATCCACTTGTTCAAGTAGTCGGAGACGTTCTCCTTCGTCATGAAACTGCCGACCTTGTCGCGCATCATCGCCTTGATGTAGTGCGCGAAGCGGGAAGCGGCCATGACGTACGGCAGTTGGCTCGACAGACGGGCGTTCGCCGTCGCTTGCGGATCCTGGTAGACCTTCGGCTTCTGCGCAGTCTGTCCGCCGAAGAACGCCGCGTGATCGGTGTTCTTGCGATGGACCAGCGTGATGAAACCGAGATCGTTCAGCTCCTTCTCGCGGCGATCGGTGATGGCCACTTCAGTCGGGCACTTCAACACGACGTCGCCTTCATCGGTCCTGAAGTTGATAGCCGGAAGTCCTTCGACGAGGCCGCCGCCTTCGACTCCGCGAATCGCAGCCGTCCACTTGTACAGCGCAAACGCGTTGGTGATGCGTTCCGCCAAAGCGTACGCGGCGTTGCCCCAGCAGTAGTCTTTGGGCTGACCGTTGACCTCTTCCTGGAAGTCGACTTCATCGGCAGGCAGGCGGCCGGTGATCCGTTGCTTCTCGTCTTCGCCCTTCTGATTCGGACGAACGTCCTTGCCGTACGGCGAGCGAAGCAGGAAGTGCGGCAGACAGAGCGCGACGTAACGCGAGTCTTCGCTGTCGCGGAATGATCTCCACGGCACCAGCTCGGTGCTTTCGAACAACTTCGCGAGATCGCGAGGATTGCCGAGCTCGTCGAAGGAGTCCATGTCGAACATCTGCGGAGCTGCTGCCGCGATGAACGGAGCATGCGCGGCCGCGGCCACGTTCGACATTTTCTCCAGCCACTTGATGTCCTGCGGGCTGCGGCCAAACTCGTAGTCGCCGATCAGCACGCTGTAAGGGCTGCCGCCGAAAGTGCCGTACTCTTCCTCGTAGATCTTCTTGAACTGCGCGCTCTGGTCGAACTCGACCGCGCGTTCGAGATCCTTTTGAATCTCGTCTTTCGTGGCGTTCAAAAGACGAAGCTTCAGCATCGTGCCGGTCTCGGCGCGGCTGACGAGGTAGTGAAGTCCGCGCCACGACGATTCGAGCTTGCAGAACGCGTCGTGATGCATCACTTCGTTGAGCCCTTCGTTGACTTCCTGATCGAGGGCGGCGATGCGCTTGTTGATTGAGCCCACGAGGTCTGACTCGGTGGTGAGCTCGATCTCTTTCGCCTCGACGGCGGCGATCAGTTCCGACACGGCTTCGATAGCCTGCCGCGCCTGCGTGTGATCGCGGACGATTTTCGAGTCGAGGGTTTGGTGGAACGTTTCCAGTTTGTCCAGCAGTTCTTTTTCTGAGGTGCTCATTATTCTTTACCTCCTTCGTTCCCCGGTTGCTCGGTCGCCGCCGGTTCCGCAACCATCTTCCTGATCTCCTCGACCTTCGCCTTGAGCTCGTTGCGCTTGGTCTCGTCGGTCAGCACTTCGAGAAACTTCTGTTGCAGCTTGACGTTGCCGTCGAGCTTGGCGACGGCGTCGGACAGGCGCGTGCGCTTGTCGTAAGCGGTCTTCTTGTCGATCTGCTCGAGGACTTGGATCGGGCTGAAGTCGTCGAGTTTTTCGAAAGCCAACGGTTTCGTGTTGATCTCGAGTTTCGGACCGATGGACTTCATGACTTCGTTGAAATTGTCGCGATCGATCTCGATGTACTTGCGATCGCGAAGGGGGACTCGGTTCGGATCGGATACGTTTCCTGAAAGGTCGGCCAGGATCCCGACGACGAAAGGAAGTTCCATCTTCACGAAGGAACCACGAGTTTCTACGTCGTACGTGATCTGCACCCGCGGAGGACGTATACGATCCAGTTTGTGTTGTGTGCTTTCTGGCATCGACTTTACTCCTTTTGGATTGAGAGTTTCGGGTTGAGGTTAGGGTTTATAAAAAATGATTGCGGGGGGTTGCCTTCTGCTTAACTCATGTGGGCCACCTCTTTCCGGTCAGCCGCAGCAACCTGTCGATCTCGTTCATCTCACCTTCGTTGCGGACGATTTGTTGAAGCAGTTCAGGCAAGCTCATGCTGCCCCACTCGACGGCTCGTTTGACCAGGTAAGGCGTGGGGCTATGGGGTTCGGTGCGCAGCAGGTAGTCCGCGGCTTCGGACAGCCGGCGATAGGCCTCGGCGCGGCTGCGGATCGGCCCGCCACTGGACCAGAGTTCGACGTCTGCTTCTCCGTCAGCTTCTCCGGCGTGCGCGGGATCTACTTCTTCGCTGAATATTTCGCTGTCGTCCTGGCGCGTGTGCAGATCGTGCGAGACGAGCTGTTCGATCGCGCACAGCGCTTCTTTGAACTGCCGCAAGCCGGGCGCGTCTTTGCCGCACTTCTCGTCGAGTATCTCTTCGACGGCAACGCAGCCATCGATCGCCTGGCCCAGTTCTTCGACCAGTTCGACGTAAAACGCACTGTCGGTTTCAGCTACGGCAGCGCGGAAAGTGGCGACCGTCGGGTTGATCTTCGCCAGCGCCTCCTGCAAAGCGCGGGGATCTTTCATCGCGAGGTTTTCAAAGTGACAGGCGCTTTCCCAATCGAGATAGGAGTAGCTCTCGTTGCTGACTTCACCCGGCAGTGTCAACGGAAGCTGTTTCAGCTTGAGCGTCAGTTTTTGTTCGACCCAGTCGATCGGCGCGACGCGGCCTTCGAGTTCGTCGACTTCGAGACTCGGATACACATGGTCCCAAAACTGTTCGCACAGCCCCGACAGCAGTCGTAGTCCGTTCGTCACTCCGGCAAAGCCGTAGAGGTGCAGCCATGCTTCGAGCAGCCAACTCGCGATCTGTAGATCCTTTGTGCGGTTCGTGAGAGCCTCGACGCAAATCGCTTCAACAGCCGCCCAGTCCGCGCGTTTCAAACTCGACTTGTAGATCCCCTGGCTGAGCGTTGGATCGTCTTCGCGCCGCGCATCTGCGATGCGATCGTAAGTTCCCTGGTAGCGCAGCGGCTCGCCGGCCGGGTTGGAGCCGGGGATCGGTTGCAGCAGTTCCTGAATATCTATCGTTTGTGATGGCGTCGGCGATTGAGTGACGGCGTTCATGGTTTTATTCCTGTTCGGTCGTGTTCCCGAGCACGACGGGCAAGATCGGAACGGGCGGCGCCTTGCGTGGGAAGCAGGGCAGCAGTAACGGTTCCTGCTTGTTTGCTGTGACCAGACTGAGCCGCATGAAAACTTCGGCATTCGAAGTCTTCAGATCCGGACGCTGCGGTAGTCCCGCCGGATCGGGATCGGTCCTGATCGTGAACTTGAGTGTGTAAGGATCGGGATCGTAGCCCTGATCGCACTCGGCGGGGGTACCGGTGCGTTTGAGCATGAGACCGTGTCGCAGGAGCAACGTCATCAGCGACCAGCGATCGTCATACGCAAAGACTGCTACCCGATCCTTAGCTTTGACTGCGTTGGGGGTCGCAGTCGTAACCGGCACCGTCGGCGAATCCTTGGCCCAGCGCAGAGTCAAGCGCACCGGATCGCCAAAAACCCAACGTCCATTGACAGCGTCGCTGAGATAAGAAAACTTCTGTTTTCCGACTTCAAAGTTCCAGTCGATAATCTGGTTGGCGGAGATCTCCTCTTCTCGATTGACGCGGAACTGGATGTTGAAATCGAGCATCGGTCCCTGCTTCTTCTCGAGGAAAGGACCAAAGAACTCGCGCAGCTTCGCAACCTGGGCCAGAAACTCCGTGGCTTTTTCAGGCGACGCGCCGAAGTCAGCACTGCGGACCAGTGCGTCGTGCGCAGCTTTCTCTTTGCTGTCGAACAAACGGAAGAACTTCAGCAGTTCCGACGGATCGAGATCCGGAAAATCAGGACGCGTTCCCACATCGGTGAATGGAAAACCGCCGGACAGGTTCTTGTTGAATGCTTCTTCGATCTGGCGATAGTTCTCCAGCGCCGCCAGCGTGTCGTGGACCGCCTTGATGCGCGCGAGCTCGTTACAGCGGCGATAGAACTGCGCGCGCATCGAGTTGCGGATCCTGAGGAAGTAATCTCGCGACGAGTCGGTGTTTAGTTTGAGAGAGCTGGAACAACTGTCGATGCTGACCTTGTCCATGTCGATCGCGATGAAGCTCTCGAGCGAGGAGATCGGATTGCCGGGCTGTTTGTTGTCGAACGCGTCGAGATCCGTAAGTATCTCGTTCCAGTCAAAACTGGATTGCGCGTAGATATTTTGCTGCGCGGCAAAGGTGAGCAGCGGCACGGCGAGATCGCGCGCAAGAAACGCGATGTTCTTTCGCTGGACGGCGAGGTAGGTGTTCAGGTCTTCGAGACTCGCAAGATCGTAAGCGGCGTGCGACACCGGCTGGCTGCCGTTCCACCACGCGAAGTCGGAATGCTTCATCACGTAGAAACGCTGCGCCATGAAGTCGCGGTAGATCCCTCGCAGCAGGTAATCGACTTGCGTAGACAACACGCCGCGCAACTCGCCGTCGATGCCGAGCGGCGTGGAGATTTGCAGGACTCGCGTGAGCGTCGGCTGCGCTTCCTGAAGGTTGCGGATCTCTGCGATCAGACTCGCGCGCAGTGCGGAACCTTCGGTTGACGGTGCGAGCGCCTGGTATTTGCGGGCCTGACGAAACAGCCGGCTCATGCGCGTCTTGACTCGCGAACGCGCCGCTTGTTTGACTGAGTTGTCGAGATACTCCGTGCGTTCGTAAGTCTTCGTCGCTACGAATTCTTCGTATTGATCGTAAGCCGCGATCGCCTCGCGCAGCGCGTCCTGGTCCCACACGAGTACGCGCCGGACGAGGTGCTGGTAGCGAGGTTGTTCAGACTGGAAGGGCAGGTCGTAATCGACCGGTTCTCTCGTCATGAACTCCTGCCGCCGCAGATCCTGAAGCGCTTTCTTCAACTCGCCGAGCGCGGTTGAAAGCGTCATTCCATGGAACGGCGAGTGCGGATCGAAGACGAACGTCGAGAGCCACGTGTAATCAGGCCGGTTGAGGAGAGCTTCTGTCTCGGCGATGTCGTCGAGATGATCGTAGGTGACGCCTTTCTGACTGAACGACGCCGCGTAGAAGTCTTCGACCAGGTCGCCGACGCGGGTGGCGCTCTGTTTATAGAAGGAGGCGGAATCGAGGGGCCGCCCCTGGGCCATGAACACGGCCTTCTTGTAAAGATAATTTTCGCTGTCCATTTCCTCGGGCAACGGCGTGTGCTCAAGGTAATTGACGAGGTGTCGCAGCGTGGTGAGGGAATCGGGATCGTTGCCGACGAGCCGATTGTAACGCTCGAGATTGGTACGAAATTCGGCCAACTCTTCAACGTAGAGACTCAACTGAAACGCGGCATTGAACTGCGCTGCTGAATCATCGGCCGTTTCGTCAGCCATCGCCGGATCTTTCTCTTCGGATGCCGCCTCGGCAACGGCTTTGACCGCGTGGGTCTGGGGAGCATTCAGCAGGCTGTCTCCTCGCTCCTGCATGTCCATTCGGAGCGATTCGAAGATGACGAACTTGAACGCGGCCGCGATGGAAGTTTCGAGCCGGTGATTGATGCGGCTGAACCACGAGGTCGGGATGAACGGAGAATCGAACCTGTCGGCGTTCATCCTCGCCATGCCGCTGAACAGCCTTCTTTCACCGCTCTCCAACAACTGGTGTCGACGATCGAGCCAGTTCCGGTCCGGCGATTTGGCGCCTGAGCGTTTGTACTCGGCACGGTACTTTTCGATCGTCTTCAGATCGTTGCGTTCTTCGATTAAAAACCCGTAGAGCTCGTCTTCCTGACGCGCCAGGCTGCCGTAAGTCAAAGCGAGTCCGCCGAGGCCGATGACCATGATCAGGATCGACAGCACTTGCGCCGCCAACACAGTGCGATTGCGCGACAGGGCAATACGGCGAATGGGTTGGGCCAACGAGGATTCGCTGAAGATCTTTTCCTTGAAAAGGTCGGCCAGGAAGACAGGCTTTCTTTGCACCGGCGCCGTCGTGACGACGGCTGCCATGTCCGTCGATCCCGTGAGCTCATTTATCGGCTGCAACTGAAGCAGGTCGTCGTTCTCGACGCCGGGTTCGCCACAGAAATAGACGCCGCGAAAGATGTACGACTCGTGGTAAGCGCTCTGCTTGAAGAGACAGTCGAGGTAGACGCCCAGCGCCTCGCGCATCGACTGGACCGTGGGCGGCAACAGAAACAGATTGTCGGCGTCTTCAATCTCCTCGCGTTCCGCATACATTTCAAACTGAAGCCACATCAACTGCTTGTGAATACTCTCGAACGCCTGCGCCACGAGCTCCGGCCGGTAAGCCGTTTCGATCGTCGCCGGATTGGACCAACCGAACATCTGCCGGCGCAGGTTTTCCGGAAGCTGTTTGCAGAAGCTCGAGAAGCCCGTGATCTCGTCACACTTCGTGATGACGATGTAGATTGGCAGCCGCATGCCGAGGATCTTTTGCGCCTGCCAGAGTTTCTTGTAGAGAGAGGTGGCTTTTTGTTCGAGATCGAACCGCCGCTGATGGTCCAGTTCGCCCTCGGTGACGAGATCGGTGCAGGGAATCGTCAAAACGAGACCGTCGAGCGGCCGCTGCGGCCGGTGTTTTTGCAGCAAACGGAGGATCGAGTTCCAGCCGCGATGATTGGCGGTGCCGTCGTTGCGCAAAACGAAGTCGCCGGCCACGTCCATCACGACGCCGTCGTCGAAGAAGTACCAGTTGAGACGCCGTCCGCTTCGATCGACGAGTTCTTTCACTGACTCGTGAAGACCGTTACTCTCGAGCAGCGAGGTTTTCCCCGACTTCGACTCGCCCGCCAACAGATACCACGGCGCCCGATAGCGATAGTCGCGGCCCGTGACGTAGCTTTTCAGAATGCGGAGGGCGCGCCGGAAAGACGTGCGGAGCTCGAGGTCCGACGCGTATTGGAGAAACTCGGTGCCCGAAGCTTCTTTCTTGTCAGGCTCGGCTTTCGCGGCGGCCGGATCGGCGGCGAATGAAATCTTGCGCGAGCGGCGAATTACCAGGTAGAGAAATATCGCCGTGCCTGCCAGCAGCAGGAAAATCGCGATTAGTATCAGTAACACGTTGGGGAACGACATTGTTACCTTCTGCAACGATCACTTAGTAGCGGGCGCCAGCGAGTCCAGCCGTCTCTCTATCTCGACGATCTCGTTGTTCGCTTGTTCGAGTCGAGACGTCAGGCTCAACCAGATTCCGTGCGACGCGGCGAGGTAGGTCAAAAACACGAGACCCAGCACCGCGAGCCACACGCGCGGATTTGTAAGTTGCTTTCTCTTCTCTGTTCTTACGTTTTGAACGTAGCTGTCAGGAAAGGCGACCTTCGATTCGTTAGCGAGGTCCGCCGGTTTGTTGAAAATAAAGTCGAACAGATCGCGGCGATAGCGACGCAGCTTCCCGTGATCGTTCAGTCCGTGATACTTGCCGCGGAAGCCAAGCGACAACGCGCTGAGATACACGGCCGCAAGACTCTTGTTCGCCGGATCGCGATGCCGTAACAAACGGTCCAACTTGTCGAAGACCTTCTCGCCGGCGATGTGAGATTGAAACAACGCCGACTCCAGCAGGTTTGAAGTCCATGCCCGCCGGCCTTCCCAGTTGAGGTGAATGAAAACGTCGTCGGCGAAAGCGGCCATGACGTACTGTGCTTCGAGATAGTTGTCGGTCGGCTTGCCGGCGGCGCGAAGGATCTGAATGCCGTTGCGGCGGAACAGTGCGATCATGTTTTGCCAGACCAACAGGGTCAGACTGGTTAACTCGCCGTGCGGTTCGGGAGTCGAATCCAGCGAACCGCGAACGGCAAGCGACGTGATCTTTTCGCTGCCCGAGAAAGTTTCAAGCAGAACAGTATCGAGGGGCGGAAGTTTCGCTGTGTTTCCGTTGGCGCCATTACCGTCGAGTGGTTCGGCCGGCGCGAGCTCCGCGGACGACATGCCACCGCTGGTCGCGATCATCTGCTTGAGACGAATGACCTCGGTGTAGAAGTCGCGAAACTGCGCGAGCAGGAACGATTCGTTTTGTTGCATCGCCGTCATCGATTTTTAGAGACAGATCCAGCCTGTGCCGCGAGCAGTCGCAGCCGTTTTGAAAAGTTCAGCTTTCTCGGTTTGGTCTAACGCGGATCGGAAGTAACGCAGCAGTGTGCCGCTCGAGGTCCGTGCTAGTTATCCATTACGTACAAGACGATCTCGCAGGGGCGCGGGCCCCTGCCATTAATGATCTGCAAGAGTTTCTCGGGCTCGACGAAGTTTTCATCAGCCTTGAGTGAGAAAAGTGCGACTCCTTTCGCCGTCACGACGTCGCCGACTCGCTCCGTGTGTTTCCGCACGGCGCCGGTGATTCGATTCGCTCTTAACAACTCCATCCTGCCCTGTGACCCGATCAAACAGCTTCGACCCCACTCGACAACCTCCTCGTCCGTCATCCCTCGTTCACCTTTGATTCCGAGCGCCAGCGTTTTCTTCATCCACTTGCCTTCGAAACGAAGCTCGTAGGCGCCCTGATGATATTTGAACGGGAACGATCTGTAAGTCACCGGAATGCCCTGGTCCATTGCGCGATCGATGAACTCCAGGACGGGGTGAAAAGTGGAGTGGAGGTCGTTGTGGTTGTATGGATTGAAAGCCGGCGGGACCATGTCGAGCCCCAATACCGACAGTTGACCCGCCATCCCGCACAACGCGACATAGACCATGTACGGATGAGCGCAGCCCGTTTGAAGCACGGCTTCGAATCGCGGCAGTGCGCCGACGAGACTCAGCATGAGCGTCCGGATCTCCGCCTCGTTTCCAAAACGGCTCTTGCCGCCCGAGCTTCTCGCATCGTCGGCGAGGTACATCGCGCGCTTGCGGACTCTCTGCGCGACGTCAGAGCACATTTCACCGAGACGCTGGGCGGCAAGCGAAGATTGGTCGCCGTCATGTGCTTTGACGGGAACCGCCAGGACCGGCGGAATGAACTTCTCGTCGAGCGCGAATGAAGAGTCGCGATAGATGATCCGCGCGATGGGGAAACTCACGTAATCGCTAGGCAGCTTGTCGCCGGCGCGCAGAGTCAGCCGCGGCTTCAGTCGATGAATCGTGCGCGCGGATGCCGAGGACACCTGATCCACGACCGGACCGCCTTTGAATGTTTCGTAACGCAGCATTTCGCCGTTTCCGTTTTGCTGCGCGGCGACGGCGAGTTGGACCAGCACGCCACGAGTTCCGATAGACTCGCCCTGTGAACTGAGATCGATTTCCAGTACGTCGTCGCGCCCTGACTGATGTAGTCCGTGAACGACGACAAGTCCGTCCGGCATGACTGCTTCGAGTTCGAGCACGCGCAGCTTTCCAGCCGGCAGAGCGACATTGTCATGCTTGAGACGGCGAACTCCCCAGCAAAACGGCGCAATCAGCGAGGTCCCGTATTGGACCAGCGCCTCGTGGCGCGACGATAGTTGCTGGAAGTGCTGCGGGGTTAACAGCAGTCCCTCATGCCATTGAATTGCGTCGGGTATTTCGTAGGCATTCATAGGATTTGATTCTTAGCTACTTAGAAGGAGCGCAGGGTTTCGCGGGCTCTTTCAGCAACTGGACGCAAAGGTTATCTTCGCCAAGCGTGATCAAAATGGCTTTGCGTGGATCGATCGGCGCGCGGTGCGCTCCGGCTTTGAAGTAGTTGGCGAAAATAACTCCGCCGACGACTTCGAACTTCACCGGTACTCGATCCAGTTTCACCTCTTGTCCGGGAACCCATTCCCATCGGCCCGCGTCCAGTCCCGTCTCCTTCGGATAATCGAGTTTGACCTGGCCGCGCTTTTCAAACCACTCGCCGGCGGACATCTTCATCAGTTCCTGCAACAGCTTCTTGTCTGAAACAAGGACCAGATCGACGGCGACCGGGTTGTTGTTGTTGGCTTTTGGGGAGACATGAACTTTAACGTCGAGCTTGCTCTCGCCTGAGGTGCCCGGGATCTTTTTGGGCACTTTCACTTTCGGACATGCGGTTAAGAGTAGCAGGGCAACGATTCCGCCTGACGAAAGCAGAAGCGACCGCCTTAACGAGTGCTGGTTTAGCATGGCTCGTTTCGAGACCTCACACAGATCACTTACGAGAGCTTCTTAAAGGTAACAGGGAAATTACTACAGTCTTAGGTCAGTCAGCTTGCGCCGACGATTGTAGAGGAGCGGAGTTTGGTCCCGCAGATTGCGGTTCACATCCAGCTAGTCGCGGAGTCTACGCTTGGCAGTTACGACTGTCAACATCTTTTTGCAATGTTTCCTGCATCGATCCGCAATGATTAACCTCCAGCTATTAACGCGAGAGTTCTTTCCAAATTCCACCATTGGAAATTTATTTCCAGTGCCTCAGTTGGTGTAACGGCTACGGAAATCGGTGTGAAGGTTGTCTGTTCATCTCTTAATTGCCCGCAAAATGGTGGGATTTAGATGAGGCACGGTCATTGCTCTTCGCGCTCGCAAAGGTGCTGAGTCCTTCAGCGCCGATCAGCGAGGAGTAGTAGCCATGAGACCGACCCGAATCAACGACCCTTATCACAACCCCTTTCACAATCGTTTTCACGTGCCGGTGCATTCGCGAATGGACGAGATGCAGGCTTACACACACATGGTGTGGCTGAACGACGCGGCGCCGTTGGACCAGCAGTCAGACAACAACCAGCACGCGCCCCGTTGGGGACGCGCGCTTGCCGGCGCGTTCGCGCTGGTGCTGGTTGTCGCCTTTTCCGCCGTGTTAGTGGCTAACGCGTTTGGAAATTAGTTTGAGTTATTTCAGATCCGAGGCGCGCCGCTTCTCGATCGACGTGCGCAACTCCTCCGGAGTGGCGGCGCGGCCATGCACTCCGTAGATCTTCTCCACCTCGAGTCCCAACTGCTGCAATCTCTCGCTGAAACTGATCGTCGCGTCCTGGGCGATCGGAATCGTCCCATTCGCTGCCGGATTCAGTAGATCCGCCTGAAACAGGATCTTCTCCTTTGGTAAGTACGCGACGAGGATCTCGTTTGCGTGCGGGTTTGGTCCGACGTCGTAGATCTCGACGACGTGTTTGTCGTCCCGGAACACCCGTTTCTTGTTTTGGATCGTCTCGATCGTCAGTTTCTTCTGCTGGCTGAGTTTCGGCAGCAGTGAAGATTGGGTTGCCGATGCTTTTTCGAGGAATGTCTTTGTGTTGGTCGTGGTGACGATCGTTGCGCCTTCGGCGACGTACTCGCGAAAGCCGCCGGCGTGATCGGAGTGATGATGCGTCAGGACCAGGTACTTGATCGGTTTGTTGGGCACCGTCTCCTTGATCTTTTGGAGTGCCTGGACTGAGTTGCTGTTGTAAAGGATCTGTTCGGGCGCTTCGAGCACGAGGATGTGATCGTTGAAGGCGACGAAGAGAACGTTGTGCGTGCCGCCGGCCAGGCCTTGCAGGAGGTAAACGTCGTCGGCGACTTTGCTCACGGCTGGCGGCGGCGGTGTCGCCGGTGGCGCTGCGAGTTTCTCGAAATCGGTCGGGCCTGCGAACACGCTCTCGGCGGGCTTCGTGTTGATTTGCAAATCGGTGAACTCGACTTCCTGAACTACACCGCCTGAGTTGTAGAGCGTGCGGCCGCTTGGGAGTTTCAACTTGCCCAACGTGCGGTAGCCGGAATAGCTCTGCGCTATCTCCGAATCGCCCGTGACTGGATCGGCGTAGAGATAACCGTACCTGGTGAGCAGGTTCGTTTGGGCGTCGAAGGACAACGCCAACTGTTGATTGTCAGGGCGGATGACGCTGATTACTTTCTGTCGCTTACCGTCCAGTTCGTCTTCGCCTACCCAGCGAAGAGTTTGCGCGCGGTCGAGGGCTTCGAGGAGGACGAACGGCGGGAGTCGTCGAATCTGTCCGCGGAAGTTGTTCACGGATGGATTGACGATGGGAGTCGCTGTTTTGGACCACATGTCGTAGTTGTGGCCTTCTTTGCCGTTGATGATTGTCCTGTTCCAGGTGTTGAAGCCTGTGTTGGCGGTCCTCAGTTCGTCGAAGACAAGTCCGCGTTCGGTGTCGACGATGAGCGTTTCTTCGGAAGTGCCGGTGGCGAATGGAGGTTCTGCTGCCGGGCTTTGATAGCGCGCGATGAGCTTGCCTTTCTCCTTCAGCGTGAAATCTTTGATGGAGCGCAGGGCTTCGAGCCCGCCGTGCGCTTCGATTGCGTCGTCGAGCACGCGGCGCGCTTGTTGATACGAGCGTTGGGAGGCGTTGAGTGACGCGCCATCCTTTCCGATGTCGCCGTCATGTTTCGTGCCGTTTAGTTTCTGCGCGATTGCCGGCGTCGCAGGAATCATGAGAATGATCGCAGCGACGATCACGAGTAGTCTGTGGTTCATAGTGGAGCTCCTCATTCAATCTCGTACAAAATTCGGTAGGCGTTCCAAAATTTTGGAACAAGGTGTGGGCTAACTTGTCTGCGGGAAGACTGCTGGTCTAATACTGAAAATACGTGCGAAAGGTTCAGTGAGAATTGTTAAGTAAAAACTTGTAGATGGTCCAATTTTTCGTGCGCGAACGAACCTCGAGTTACGCGGCTTGCTGGTGATCGTCGGGGCTTTTTTCGCCGCGCTCTTTGGCGTCGGGAGCGCCGGCTTCGGCGGCGGCGTTTTCGATTTCCGAGTTTATTTCACTCCCCACCAGGATGGCGGCGCCAGTGAAGTAGAGCCAGAGCATCAGGACGATCACTGCGCCGAGAGAACCGTAGGTCGTGCTGTAGGAGTCGAAGAAGTGCAGATAGGCTTTGAAACCGAACGACACCAGAAGCCATAACCCCACGCCGATCGCCGATCCCGGCGTCAGCCACTTCCAATCCTGATCCTTTAGATCCGGAGCGAAGTAATAGATCAACGCAAATGACAACACCATGAACGCAAACACGAGCGGCCACTGGATCGCTCTCCACGCGATCGGAAAAAACCCGCCGAGCTGATAGTGCGCCGCAAGACCGTCAGCGACCCTACCTCCGAGCAGCACCAGCAACAGCGCCGTAATCACTAAAACCGACAGTGCCATCGTCAACGTGATCGCCACTAAACGCTGTTTCCACCACGGACGCGTCTCCGTCACATCGTACGAAATGTTCAACGCCTGCGTGATCGCACCCATTCCGTTCGAAGCCGCCCACAACGTCGCCAAAAGTCCGAACGAGAGTTTTCCCGCGCCGCTCGCGCCGGTGATCTCGCCCATCGTCGTGTCGACGAGTTGAAACGCCGCCCCCGGCATGACCTGACTCAGATAGTTGAACAGCGACGTGCGTACTCCCGAATCAGACCCGAGGATCAACCCCAGCGCCGCTGTTAAAAAGATCAACAACGGAAAGAGCGCCAACAGGAAGTAATAAGCAAGCTGCGCGGCGCGCCCCAGCACGTCATCTTCGTTAGTCTCTGACCAAACACGTTTCGCGAGATCCTTCCAACTGAGTCCGCTGAGTGTCCACATGCTATTCATGACGCACGCTCGATGAGCAAAGGTGATGCCAGTACCGGCTCGTCGTGAATCGGACAGACCTCTGTGAAACATCTGTGTTACACAATAGGCAACATACGGTCACTCAACTCGAACTGCGTCGCTGACGGTTGCGGCATCAAGCTTGCCACAACAAGGTAGTGGTGACGGAAGAGGGCTTTAGACGGCTGAGAAAGAAACAGAAGGTGAATTTGTTGTACTGAATCAAGGCGAACATACCCCAGACGCCAACTCCGCGATCGATTGATGGGCAAGTAGTAGCCAACGCAAGATTTGCCGGATTGGATTCGACCAAATTCTCGCACCAGCCGGCCAAGAACATCAAAGTCGCAGTTGTGGATTTGCTCCCGCGCAAGTCGTGTGTGTGTGCGGCACCGTCGAACTTAGGAAGATTGCATTGGAGGAATACCCATGACTTCTCTACCTGATCTCGTCTGCTTTTCCCATCTCCGGTGGGACTTTGTTTACCAGCGTCCTCAACATTTGCTGTCGCGTTGCGCGAAGAATCGCCGCGTCTTCTTTGTAGAAGAACCTGTCTTCCGCAACAGCTCGATGCGCCTCGAAGTTCGCGAGACGGAGTCCGGTGTGTACGTTGTCGTACCGCACCTGCCCGAAGGATTGAGCAGCGAGGTCGCGATTACGGCCGTGTTGAAAGAGATGACCTACCGGTTGTTCCTCGAAAACGCCATCAATGATTACGTGTTTTGGTATTACACGCCGATGGCGCTTCGCTTTACGACGCACTTCAATCCCATCGCTTCGGTTTACGACTGCATGGACGAGCTGTCGGCGTTTAGAGGCGCTGATTCGAGTTTGCCGGCCCTCGAGAAAGAGCTGTTCCGGCGTGTGGATCTCGTCTTCACTGGCGGTCAAAGTTTGTACGAAGCCAAACGGAATCAACATCGCGCTGTTTACGCGTTTCCGAGCAGCATCGACGCTGCCCATTTTGGCAAAGCCAGGACGGCGACTGTCGATCCTGCCGATCAAGCGGACATTCCGCATCCGCGCCTCGGTTTCTTCGGCGTGATCGACGAACGTTTCGATCGCGAACTGCTCGATCAAATTGCGTCACAACGGCCTGACTGGCACTTCGTCATGATCGGCCCCGTCGTGAAGATCGATCCCGATACGCTGCCGAAACACGCAAACATTCATTACCTGGGCGGAAAGAAATATGACGAACTGCCGGCGTATCTGGCTGGTTGGGACATCGCGTTGCTCCTCTTCGCGCGCAACGAGTCGACCCGCTTCATCAGCCCGACGAAGACGCCGGAATACCTTGCGGCTGGAAAGCCGGTCATTTCTACGTCGATCCAGGACGTCGTGCGGCCTTATGGCGAGCTCAAGCTCGTGGAGATCGCCGACACTGCGGACGATTTCATTCGTGCGGCGGAAAAGATTCTGTCGCGATCAGCGGACGACGAATGGCTCGCGAGAGTCGATGCATTTGTAGCGAATCTCTCGTGGGACAAAACCTGGAGCCAGATGTCGGCGCTGATAGACAAAGTGGTGGAGCGAAAGCGACCCGTCAAGTCAACCAAACTACCGCTCGGCGCAATTGGAAAACAAACAGGCGCCGCGGCGATCCCATAAACACTCACGCATGAACAAGGAGGGTTCAACGTTATGTTTGATTATTTGATTGTAGGAGCCGGTTTCGCCGGCAGTGTACTTGCCGAACGGCTCGCGGCCGGTTCGGATAAAAAAGTTCTCATATGCGATAAGCGTCCGCACATCGGCGGCAACGCGTACGATCATTACAACGAAGCCGGAATTCTGGTACACAAGTATGGTCCGCACATTTTCCATACCAACTCACGAGAAGTTTTCGAGTATCTTTCGCGTTTTACCGAATGGCGTCCTTATCAACATCGCGTGCGCGCCAGCGTAGACGGCCAGATCGTTCCGATTCCCATAAATCTCGACACCATCAACAGTCTTTATGGTTTGAATTTGACGTCGTTTGAAGTGGAAGAGTTTTTTAAGAAGGTTGCCGAGCCGGTTGAGAGGATACGAACGTCGGAAGACGTCGTCGTCAGCAAGGTGGGACGGGAGTTATACGAAAAGTTTTTTCGCAACTACACGCGCAAGCAATGGGGGCTCGATCCTTCGGAGCTTGACGCCAGCGTGACCTCGCGCGTGCCGACACGCACCAACCGCGACGATCGCTACTTCACAGATACTTACCAGGCGATGCCGCTGCATGGCTTCACGCGAATGTTCGAGAACATGCTCGATCATCCGAACATCAAGATCATGCTCAACTGCGACTATCGCGAGATAGAGAAAGACATACCGTTCGGCGAGATGATCTACACCGGACCGGTCGACTCCTACTTCGACTATTGCTACGGCAAACTGCCGTACCGCTCGCTCGAATTCAAGCACGAGACGCACGACGCGCCGGTGTTTCAGCCGGCGCCCGTCATCAACTATCCAAACGAGCAACTCTACACGCGCGTGACGGAGTTCAAGTATCTGACGGGACAGGAACACGCGAAGACGAGCATCGTGTACGAGTTTCCGAAGGCGCAGGGCGATGCTTATTATCCAGTGCCGCGGAAGGAGAACACCGAGTTATACGCGAAGTACAAAGCACTGGCCGATAGAACGCCGAAGGTACACTTCGTCGGCCGGCTTGCGACTTACAAGTACTACAACATGGATCAGATCGTCGCCCAGGCGCTGACGACGTACGGCAAGATGGCGGGAATGAAGAGAGTAGAAGCCGTCGTGCATCAGGGCAATGGCAACGGTAACGGCAATGGCAACGGCAACGGCAACGGTCATAACCGGCGCACTCACGAGTATCCGATCATCATCAATAAGGAGATCGTGCATGGCGGCGGCCTGAGGTAAAACGCATTTTGAAAAGAACGAACATGGGGGGAAGTTTTCATGCATCTCAGGGATCGGGGCATTTATTGCCTGCCCAATGGACGTGAACTCGTTGCGGTTCGAGCTGGTGAAAACGGAAGTACTTCGTACAGACTTTGCTGCACAACCAACGCCAACGGGGGCGACTATGAATTGAGCGATGATGGCCGCTTATTCTGCGAAGGGAGACTTACGGCCTGGGACATTTCGAATTTGTCCGATACAGGGCGCACGATGACTCATTAACGGCATGCTTTTGAGCAAAAAAGAGATTCCCCGATCCGAATACCCCCGTCCACAATTTGTCCGCAGCCTTTGGTTCAACCTCAACGGCGAATGGGAATTTGCCTTCGACGATGCTGAGGAAGGGCGCAGTCTGGGCTGGCATGACGGCCGGAAGCTGCCGCTGCGAATCACTGTGCCTTTTCCTTACCAGGCGCCGCTCTCAGGGATCAACGACAAGTCGATTCACGAAGTCGTTTGGTATGCGCGATCGTTTGAGTTGCCGGAGGAGTTTTACAAACGAGACCTGCTCCTGAACTTCGGCGCCGTCGATTACGAGTGCACAGTTTGGGTCAACGGGCATGAAGTCGGGCATCATCGCGGCGGTCACGTGCCGTTCCAGTTCGATATCGCTCCTTATGTGAGGTCCGGAGAGAACCGGTTGACGCTACGCGTCGAGGATCGACAAGACCCGGAACAACCGCGCGGCAAGCAGTCCTTCACGGGCGTGCCCGAAGGCATCGATTATTACTGCACGACCGGAATCTGGCAGACAGTGTGGCTCGAGCCCGTTCCGTCGATGCGCATCGAAGAGCTGCGAATCATCACGCACGCGAAAAGAAATCTCGTCGAGGTGTTTGTGTTCCTGCACGCGCCTTCTGCTGCGTGGCGCATAGAAGTTGAAGTGCTTGAAGACGGCAAGCGCGTCGCGATCGAGGAGGATCAAACCGCGGTTGCTACTGGCCGGCTCGCGATCACGATCCCTTACGCGAAACTATGGTCGCCTGAGTCGCCGCATCTCTACGACCTTCAGGTCCGATTGTACGAAGGCGACAAGTTGCACGACGAAGTCGGTTCCTACGTCGGTCTGCGCGGCATTGAACTGCGCGACGGCAAGTTTCTGCTCAACGGCAACCCAACTTACCTGAAGATGGTGCTCGATCAAGGCTTCTGGCCTGACGGTTTGCTGACTGCGCCGTCCGACGAAGCGCTACAGGCCGACATCGGTTGGATCAAGATGTTTGGGTTCAACGGCGTCAGGAAGCACCAGAAGATCGAAGATCCGCGCTGGATCTATTGGTGCGATCGTCTCGGGCTGCTCGTTTGGGAAGAAATGCCGAACGCGAGGGGCTGGTCGTCGAAAGCGGAGGAGTTGTTATCGGCGGAGTGGCAGGACGCAGTGCGACGCGACTACAACCATCCTTGCATCGTCGCGTGGGTTCCGGTTAACGAGAGCATGGGTTTTCCCGGATTGAGTCAGGAGCACGCGGGACAGTACGCCTTCATCGAGCGCATGGTCCGTGTCACGCGACGGCTCGACACGACGCGCCCGGTGATCGACAACGACGGTTGGGAGCACACGGACATCACGGACATCTGCGCGATTCATGACTACACGCCAACCGCGGAGAAGTTGTCGCTGCGTTACAAGGAGATGTTTAGCGGCGGAGATCTGCCGCCGAAGGTATGGATCGACAAACCGCTCTTTGCGCGCGGCTCGCGATACCGCGGCCAGCCGATCGTGCTTTCTGAAATCGGCGGCTTCCTCACGATCCCGCAGGACATACCACCGGAGAAGCGCGACCTGTTGTACCGGTTCTACGACTCATTCAAGACGCCGGAAGAGTTGCAGGAAAAGTATTACGATCTGATGCGCGGGATCGCGTCGTTGAAATTCCTTGCCGGTTTTTGTTATACGCAATTGACCGACATCGAGCAGGAGATCAATGGTCTGCTCACGTACGATCGCAAGCCAAAGATCGCCCCTGAGGCAGTTGCCGCCATTCACGCCGAGCTGTTCCGCGAACGCTCATAACGCATTCATCTGTAAGGTTCTCGTACAAGATTCAACCACAAGAGGCACAAAACACAGAAGGCACAAAAGCCACAAAAGGCACAAAAGAAGTTGGAAGAGGAGAGAGTAAAGCTCTTAAAAGATCTCGTTACTCTCCTTTTTAAAACTCTTGTGCCTTTTGTGTCTTTTGTGCCTCTTGTGGTTAACCTCTCCGCTGTGGCGCGCGAATTGAGTGCGTATTTTGTTGTATACGTCTGAATTCGAGAAGGAGAGCTTGCTATGTCACAAGCAACGTCACATACGACAACTAATCACAACGAGATTCGACGATGGGTTGAAGAGCGTGGTGGTCATCCGGCAAGGGTGAAGGGCACCGAGAAGGGCAAAACCGCCGGTGTGCTGCGAATCGATTATCCGGGATTCTCCGGCGAGGACCGGCTCGAGGAGATCACCTGGGAAGAGTTCTTCGACGGCTTTGAAGAGAACGAGCTGGCGTTTATCTACCAGGACAAGACCAGCGACGGCGAGATCAGCCGCTTTTCAAAACTTGTCGATCGCAACGCCGCGAAAGACCATTAACAAACACGCAGCCGTACCGAAGCATGCGATGGGTTCCAGGGAGGGCTTTATGGAAAGCAGAGCAAAACTGTTCGGGCATGCAATACACCCGATACTGATTGTTTACCCCCTCGGTTTGTTATCGACAGCCGTAATTTTCGACATCATCTACCTGGTCACTACTGACACGAGGTGGGCGACGGTTTCATTCTGGATGATCGCCGCCGGCGTCATCGGTGGTTTGGCCGCGGCGCTGTTCGGGTTGATCGACTATCTGAATATTCCGAACGGTACCAGGGCGAAGCGCATCGGCTTGCTCCACGGCGTCACGAACCTTTGCGTGATGATGTTGTTCGCCACGAGCCTGTACCTGCGCAGCGGCTTGTTGGAGACGCCGTCGACGTTGGCGCTCGCGCTATCGTTTGTCGGAGTCGGTGCGGCGTTGATCGGCGGTTGGCTTGGCGGCGAGCTCGTCGAACGACTCGGCGTTGGGGTCGCGGAGAACGCGAACCTGAACGCTCCGAGTTCGCTGACGCAACCGGATCGCAATGAGCTCCGCGTTGACAAGAACGTCCGGCATGCAACGAGGTAAATCGGTGAACCTGAAAAAACTCGAAGACCAGGTCGTCGTGATTACAGGCGCGTCGAGTGGCATCGGACTGGCCACTGCGCGCATGGCCGCGAAGCGCGGCGCTAAACTCGTACTCGTAGCGCGCTCTGAGCCCGCGCTACAAGAGTTGACCGAGGAATTGAAAGCCGCCGGCACTGACGCTATCTACGTCAAAGCTGACGTCGGCGTTGAAACCGACGTGCGAGACGTGCGGAATGCGGCGTTGAACTATTTCGGCGGGTTTGATACGTGGGTCAACAATGCCGCCGTGTCGATCTACGGCAAGATCACTGACGTGTCGCTCGAAGATCACCGCCGCATGTTCGATACGAACTACTGGGGCGTCGTTTACGGATCGATCGTCGCCGCCGATCATCTTTCAAACAAAGGCGGCGCGATCGTCAACATCGGCAGCACGGTGTCTGATCGCGCCATCCCGATACAGGGAATTTATTCCGCTTCCAAGCACGCCATCAAGGGATTCACCGATGCGCTGCGCATGGAACTGGAGCACGACAAGTTGCCCGTGTCGGTCACCTTGATCAAACCCGCGGCGATCAATACGCCGTACACGCAACACGCTAAAAACTATCTGCCGGTGGAACCGAACGTTCCGCCGCCGGTTTATTCGCCGTCGATCGTTGCGGAAGCGATTCTGTATGCGGCGGAGAACCCGGTGCGCGATCTCTTCGTCGGCGGCGGCGCGAAGGCGCTGTCGATGGCCGGGTACTACGCGCCTAACCTGACCGACAAATACATGGAGTGGCGGATGGTCGACGCGCAACAACGAAGCGAGCCTTCTTTGTTGCAACACAGCGGACTCGACGGTCCGACGGGCGAGTTGAAGGAGACGGGCGATTACGAGGGGCACGTAGCGAAGACGAGTCTGTACACACAGGCTCGATTGCATCCGCGCCTCGCCGTGGGATCGTTCGCGTTTCTCGCGACGGCGCTCGGGTATGCGCTTTGGCGCCGCACTTCAACGAACGAAAGCTCGACTCAGAAGGGACTCTGATGCGTCATCCACTCGACGTCGATCGACTCGCGGCTCGTCATCGTCCACGCGGCCAGCCGGTGATGCACCAAACATGGGGCAAACTGCTCTTCATGCACTGGCGCATCGACGAGAACCTGTTACGTCCGCACGTGCCGTATTCGCTGGAGATCGACACTTACGGCGGTTCCGCGTGGATCGCCATAACGCCGTTTACGATGTGGGACGTGCGCGCGTTGCCGCCGTTCGTTCCACCTGTTCCCGGTTTGAGCTCGATGCACGAGTTGAACGTTCGGACTTACGTTCATTACAACGGCGTGCCGGGAGTTTGGTTCTTCTCGCTCGACGCGAACAGCAGCGCCGCCGTCCTGGGCGCACGCACCATGTATCACTTGCCGTATCACAACGCGGAGATCAAGCTCACGGAACGCGGCAACAGGATCCATTACCGGCTCGACCGGCAGGACGATCCGCCCGCGGCGTTCGATGCCACCTGGACGATCGGCGATCCGCTGCGGCAATCGCAACCGGGCTCCAAAGAGTTCTTCCTGACCGAGCGGTACATTCTTTACACCGAGCACGACGAGCAACTCTATCGCGCGCGCATCCATCACGAGCCATGGCCGCTGCAAGAAGCTGAACTGATCAAGTGGGGATCGACGATGCTCGAAGCGAACAACCTCGTGCAGCCGAAAAACGAACCCATCGTTCACTACGCCGAAGAGATCGACGTGGACATTTGGTTCCTCGAGAATGTAGAAGAAGACTGAACGCTTGTATTGAAAACGATCCTCGTCTCTCACGCGTCATGTAGTAATGCCAAACAACGAAAGTACATGTGTTCGCTGCCGTACTAATTCGCTCAACGCGTGGGAGTTTAATCACCTAGTAAGAACCGTCTCGACATATGTTTTGGCTAAATGCTGGCATGCTAATTGACGCGGCTGCAATCGCAGATGAACAAGGGGTCAACAAGGGGTACAGAACTCATGAAGGTAGAAAGCATTCGCTCGCTCTCCGGACCGAATGTCTTTAGTCATCGCCCGGTGCTCGTCATGCGCCTGGATCTAGGCGAGTTGTTCGAGCGGGAGAGTTGTGAGTTTGAGGGCTTCAACGAGCGGCTCCTCACGCTACTTCCCAACCTGAAGAGTCATCACTGCGGTCTCGGCCGTCCCGGCGGTTTTGTGACGCGACTCGACGAAGGTACTTACTTCGGTCACATCGTCGAGCATGTCGCGCTCGAGTTGACTGACCTGTGCGGCGTTGGCGCCACGCACGGCAAGACGCGTCACGATGAGGCGCGCGTCTACAACGTGGCCATCGAATACAAAGCAGAGCGCGCAGCTACTTACCTTTTGCAGGAAGCAGTGAAACTCGTCGACGCGCTGCTTCACAAACGCGCTTTCGATCTCGCACCTGTGTTGGTGCACGCGAAGCAACTGGTCGCCGATTGGGAGCCGGGCCCGACGACGCGCGCCATCATCGACGCGGCCGAGCGCCGCGGCATTCCCTGGAGACGCGACGGCGCCGGCAACCGAGTACAACTCGGATACGGAAAGCATCTGCACTACGTGCAGGCGGCAATGACGGGAAACACCTCCGCCATCGCGGTCGAGCTTGCGCAGGACAAAGACGAAACAAAAGAGCGCCTGCGACGCAGCGGCATTCCAGTTCCGCGCGGTATCGTCGTCCATTCACTCGACGAAGCGAACGAAGCTGCCGAGACTTTGGAAAAGCCGGTCGTCGTGAAGCCGCTGGACGGTCATCAGGGACACGGTGTTTCGCTCGAGGTGTCGACGGCGGACGAGATGAAAGTCGCGTTCGAAGGAGCACGCGAGTTTTCTTCCGCCGTGCTCATCGAGGAGATGTTTCCCGGACGAAACTACCGCGTCGTAGTGATCGGCGGAAAGATGGTGGCCGCGAGTGAGCGTTTACCGTCGGCTGTCGTAGGCGACGGCGTCAACACGCTACGCGAGTTGATCGCTATCGAGAACAAGAACCCGCTGCGGGGCGACGGCCACGAGAGGCCGCTGACGAAGATCAAGGTTGACGCCGATGTGCTCACCCACCTGGCCCACACGGGAATGTCACTCGACACAGTCCCGGCGGCCGGCGAAAAGGTAACGCTGTCAAATAGAACGAATTTGTCAACGGGCGCCACCGCCTGCGACGTCACGGACAAGGTTCATCCGTCTATCGCTCGTATGTGTGAGCGAGTTGCACGTCTGATCGGCCTTGACGTGTGCGGAGTCGATCTGGTGATTCCCGATATAGCTACTCCGATCACCAGCGGCGGAGTGATCGAAGTAAACGCGTCGCCGGGCCTGCGGATGCACCATTTTCCATCCGCGGGCCAGCCGCGTGATGTGGGCCAGGCCCTCGTCGATTCGCTTTACCCTCCGGGGGCGCCGAGCCGGATTCCGATCATCTCGATCACCGGCACGAATGGAAAAACAACTGTCACGCGAATGATCTCGCACGTGCTCAGCAAGGCCGGCGTATGCGTTGGGACGACTACGACTGACGGAATCTACGTCGACGGCGAGCGCATCGTCGAAGGCGACACGACGGGACCGCAGTCGGCGGCGGTCGTGTTGTCCGATCCGGCGGTCGAAGCGGCGGTTTTGGAGACGGCGCGCGGCGGCATCGTTCGAAGAGGTTTGGGTTACGACTGGAGCGACATCGGCGTGATGACGAACATCGGCGACGACCACATTGGCCAGGACGGTATCAAAACGATCGACGACGTCGTTTTCATCAAGTCGCTGGTCGCCGAGCGTGTTCGCGAAGGTGGGAGTTTGATCCTCAACGCAGATAACGAGTACCTGGTCAAACTCGCGAAGTCAGAACGCATCACCCGGGTCCCGAAGAACATCGTCTACTTCTCGTTGAATGAACACAACCCCGTCGTGCGAGAACATCTGCGCGGGGGCGGCACGGCTTATTTTGCGAACAAACGAGCGTTGATCGAAGCGACTGGCGAGACGCAACGAGTGCTGGCCGAGCTTTCAGGACTTCCGGTGGTGATGAATGGCGCCGCGGATTTTCAAATCGCGAACCTGCTTGCGGCGGTGGCGGCGTGCCGCGCGCACGGCGTCTCGCAAGAGGTGCTGTTGAAAGGTTTGGTCAGCTTTTCTAGTTATGCCAACAATCCCGGACGCGCGAATCTGTACCGCTTGAACGGCGGACACGTGATGGTTGACTACGGTCACAACTCCGATGCGTTTGATGCGATCTGCCGCATGGCGTCGGCATGGAAAGACAGGCGCGTAACCGGCGTCATCGGTGTGCCTGGCGATCGTGACGACTCAGTCATCACGCACGCCGCGCAGGTGGCGGCGAAGGGGTTCAATAAAGTGATCGTGAAAGAGGACCACGATCGACGCGGAAGGGAACCGGGCGCCGTTGCCAGTCTGGTTTGCGACACGGTGCGCTCAGTGTCGCCGTCGACTGACTGTGAAGTCGTGTTGGACGAGTCGGAGGCGCTTCGCCGCGCGATCGATCAGATGGTGAAGGGCGAAGTCATCGTCGTGTTCTACGAGAAGTTGCAGCCGATTCAACGGCTGTTGGAAGAGTTTTCGGCGGAGCCTGTACCGGCGTTGCCGCCGTTGCCAGTCGACTCGCCACAAACGTCGCCACGAACCAAGACGCAGCCGCGGTTCAAACGCTCATTCCCGACACGCTCGGCAATTTTGCGACTGCGGCACCACGCGACGGCCCCACCGTAAACCACATAAGGCACAAAAGACACAAAAGGCACAAAAGAGAGAAGAACCAACAAAGAAAGACAGAGGACATCATGTTGTCCCCTGTCTTCTGCCTTTATGTCTTTCTGCTTTTGTGCCTTTTGTGTCTTTTGTGCCTTCTGTGGTTCTGCCTTTTGTGGTTAGAGTTGGGCCTTGTCGAGCACCATGTCCGATAGCCAGTCACGAACGTTTTGCAGGTGCTCCTCTTCGTGTACCAGCGCGGTCTCAAATTCGGTCTTGATGTCGTTGTAGCCGAGACCGTCCGCCAGCTCGATCAGCAACTCCCAACCGGCATTGTCCGTCAACTCCGCAGTCATCAGCGCCTGTAGACACTGAGGCATCGAACTCCGCGGATCCGTCAGCACCTGCATGATGCCGAGCGACGCAACTCCCGCAACGTCAGCGCCCGGACTTACAACCGTCGGATCGCCGCCAATGTCCGTAATGATGCGGTTCAGCATCAGGAAATGCTCCAGCTCTTCGCTGCCGATGTGTTCGATCTCTTGCAGCGTCGGACCCGGAGTCTGCTCGCCCAACGTCTGGCACTTGTTCAGCAGCGCTTCGTAAAGACGCGTCCCCATCCGTTCAAACGCCAGCCGCTCGCCCAACTTGTCGAGCAGCACAGCCATGCCTGCCTGATCTTCACTTGCTTCTGCTTCCTCTGAAATCGGCATCGCCGGCATCGATCCCAGCGCAAAACCTTGCGCAATGTAATCAGTGCGATACTCGGCAATGTCCTCGACGCCGCCTTCAGAGCTCGGCGCCGCACTGTTTGCTCCTTCAATCAACTCCTCCGCTAATTCCGGCGACGTTTGTATGCCGGTGCGGTTACCCATTGCTGCTTGTGCCCCCGTGCTCTTCATGCTTTTGCTCCTTTTGCAAATGCGCTCTTCTTTTCCACCAGCTCGGTCCCCGGCGTCCACTGGTAACCTGCTGCGACGGTCTCACTAGGACTGCCTTCGGAGTTCATCTGTTCGCGGTAGGCGATCGATAACGGCGCTCGATCCGGTTCGTCTTCGACGTTGATGAACTGCGTTCCCGCCGCTCGCAGATCTACTTCGTTGTTAAGTGTTTCGCGGACGAACTGGCGATGGCTCTCGTACTCGATCGGATCCGGCAGCGTGGCCGGCAAGACTTCCGCGGGATCGCGGTTTTCGAAGCGTTGGAACAGATCCATCACCATGTGCAGGTGTCCCAGCTCGTAATCGCAGAACCGCTCCCAGATCTGCTTCACGCGCGGGTTCGTCTCGTATGCCATGCAACTGAAGTAGTTGTAGACCTCGACGGCTTCGTGCATGAGCCACTTCTCGAGCGGCGTTTCTTTCGGATCCATCAGCGATTCGTACTGCGTCACGTGCTGCTCTTCGATCGATGCGATCTCGGCGTACAACTGCCGCGCCAGCGGATCGGCGAACATCGGTCCGATCGTCATGTAGTAATCGTGCGTTTGGTTTTCCCCGGCGGTGATAGTGACAGCGTGAAGTTTGGTGAGTGGGTGTGCTTTCGTACAGTCGTAATGCTCGCGCAGATTGTCTTCCGGCGCACGATGTTCAACCACTGTCGGGCGGCCGGGCATGATATCGCTGTAGTTCTGCACGATTGAGTTTGCGTCGGCGCCGCCTACGCGATCCATCAATGCCGAGAACCTGTACAGATGATCGAAGTCCTCCAACAATCCGAATCGATAGACTTGCGCCAGGTATTCGTCGGGCTCGTGCTGCGCGACGCTGGCGGTCACTTCAATAGCGACCTGTTCGAAGGCGATGGTCGTCTCCAACGGAGAAAGATCCGGAGGCAGCAACCAGTTCACCATTGTTTGTTGATGCTGTTCCACGCGTCGTACTTGCGCGAGCGGCAGACGAAAGTCTCCGTTCAGCATGCGAGCCATGCCGTGCGAAGTACGCAACGCGTTTGCTTCGATTCCGTTCATGAGGATGATGCGAACGCGAGTGAACGCATCGTCGTCGAGTTTGCTTGTTGGTGTTCGTACGAGGTCGCGCCAGGTGAAGAGTTGCTTATCGAGCGGCGTGCCTTTCTCCTTGAAGATATCGAGACTCATACCCCCTCCTTGTTCGTTCAAGTCCTATAACTGGTGTTCGGCGCATTTAAGTGCGCGCGAGTTTCAAAGTCGTCGTTAGGCGCTTACGAAATTGTGTTGTGTGCCGGATAAGTTTGAGGCGTGGTTCTTGCTTTACATTCTGATGTTCAGAGAAAACGTTTGGAAATGCTACGCGACATTCAAGGAGGGATAAAGAATGCAACCAAAGCCTGATCAAAATAAGAAATCCGGAACTCAGGTTAAAAAGGCGCCCACGGCGCAGCCCGGCCCGGCCGATGTAGGCTCGGCGAACACGCCCAGTCCATCTTCCGGCCAAACAACGTCTGGCCAAACAACGTCTGGCCAAACAACGTCGGGTCAAACAACGTCGGGTCCAACGGCCGGTCAGCAGACGGGCGGCGGCAACGATCTTCTTCAACATGCTAAACAAACAACTAGTGAAGTAGTTGATCAAGTGCAGCAACAAGCAGGTTCGCGACTCGACCGGCAAAAGGACGAAGCTGCGAAGGATCTCCAACAACTCGCAGGTGCCCTGCGACATCTCGGCGACGAACTTGGTGGTCAGCAACAGGCCGGCCCAATCGCACAGTACGCGGCCCAGTACGGACGCAAAGCGGCTGACGGCATCGAGCGGTTGACCAACTATCTGCGCACGAACGACACGAAGGCGCTCGTATCCGAGATCGAAAGCTTCGGACGACGACAGCCGGCTCTGTTGCTCGGCGGAGCGTTCCTTCTCGGACTGGCGGGAGCGCGCTTTTTCAAGAGCTCGATGTCGCCAAGCGAACAATACACGGGTCGAGCATTGCCACCCCCACATCAGCCGTCGCACGTGTCCACGACTACCGCGGCACTATGAAATTGAGGGAGGTAGATCATGCAACCGCGCATTAACGAACCACGGCGAATGGAAGAGCGTCCGCTCGGTGAACTGTTTGCTGATCTTGCTAATGAGACCAGTAGCCTCGTCCGAAATGAAGTGGCGCTGGCACAAGTCGAGCTCACGGAAAAGGCTACGAGAGTTGGAAAGAACATTGCTTCGCTGGTTATCGGCGGCGCCGTGGCGTACGCGGCCCTGCTGGCAGTCTGCGCCGCGGTGATCCTGCTGCTGGCTATGGCAATGCCGGCCTGGCTCTCGGCTTTGGTCGTCGGGTTGATAGTCGGCTGCGTTGCGTGGCTACTGATTAGCAAGGCTATTACCGCGCTTCGGCAGACAGAGTTGAAGCCGCGCGAGACTATAGAGTCGGTGAAGGAGGATGCCCAATGGATCAAAGATCAGATCAGTTAGATGAAGCAGCCTGGCGCGAGAACCGGAGCACGACCCTGGGCGACGTCGAAGACGACGCGGTAATGGCCGCCGAGCGCGGCGAGTATTCCGCCAGCGACGAGACGGAAAGAATCAAAGCGGAGATCGAAGACACGCGCGCCGAAATGGGTCAGACGATAAACGAAATTCAAGAACGATTGAGCCCCGAACATCTGATGGATCAGGTTAAAGAAACTGTTCGCGAGGCCACTATAGGAAAGGTTGAAAGAGCGATGGACAAAGTAGGAGAGACGATCAGCAACGTAACCGAACCTGCGATGGAGGCCATGGGCCGCGCCGGCGAGACGTTGAAGGAAACCGGCTATTCGTTGACGAACACTGTGCGCCAGAACCCGATTCCGTGCGCTTTGATCGGCCTTGGTGTTGGCTGGTTCGTAGTGAATCGAATCCGCCACGCTGATGGCGGCACGGTGGGAACGAGGTCGTATCAATCCGATTACGAATACGGAATGGCGAAGCCGATGTACGGCGGCACGGGACGGCAGTACTCGGGCAGCTCGGACGAATATGCCGGCATGTCTCGACAGTACGGCTCCTCGAAGCGCGGCATGTTCCGGCAAGTCAAAGACAGTGCGGGTGGTCTAATGCAGGACACTGGTGAGAAGGTGTCGGAGCTGGGTCACCAGGCGAGTGAAGGAGCGCGTTGGGCCGGTCGCAGTCTGCAACGTCTGATGTATCAGAATCCGCTAGCCGTTGGTGCAGCAGCAGTCGCTGTCGGCGCGGCGGTCGGGCTCGCGCTGCCGGCGACGCGCGTCGAACACGAGTACATGGGCGATGCGAGCGAGAAGCTGATCGACAAAGCTCAGCAGGCGGCTCGCGGTGCGATGGACAAAGTGAAGTCAGCTACGCAGGACATGGGCGGCCAGGGGCAATCGGGTCAACAAGCCGGCCGCTTCGGTCAAGCCGGAGAGGGACCATCGAGCCAGGGCCAATCGAACCCGGGGTCGCTTGAACCGCAAACAGGTCACGGCCAGGCGGGACGCGGTGAAGCCAGTCAGCCGTGGAACCCATCGCAACCCGGATCAACGGGTGTCCAGAGGTAAGTCGATGTTTTAACTACGAAGCACAAGTGCAGAGTTCAAACGGTGGTGTCCTAATTTGAGGATTTCAATTAGGACACCCCTTTTTTTAGATTCGCTTACGCCATCACGGCGGGCGGTGTCGCAGCCCGCTGATTTTCTCCAGACGAACTGCGCGCTGACCACGTCGCAGGCAGAAAATCATTTGGAATTGAGGTGTTAAAGGTGGTATAAGCAAGGCACCGCTTTAGCCCCTACTTGTTGTGCGCAGAGTTGTGCGCTGCGTAAACTCCCCCATTGTCTCCCATTTCGTGCGGCGCGGTTAATAACGCGATAGTGTCCATTGAAACAGGGGGTTGCGATGTTCAAGTCGCTCACATCTGCCGCCATTGTCGTTCTGTCCGGCGTTCTCGCGCCGGCGCAAACCACTGTAGCTACAAAACAATCACTTGCCTTAACAAGTCACGTTGACGAAACGCGCTCGGCCAGCCGGCCAGTTTCGCCTGAAGCCAAGGCCGAGGCGAGGAGACTGTACAAAGAGGGAGTGAAGTATGGTCTCGCCGGTCTTTATTCGCAGGCGGCGGAAACTTTTGAGCAGGCAGTAAAGCTCGATCCGCAGTTTGCCGATGCTCACTTTGCACTGGGTCACGCGTATTTCGACATGCGTTCGTGGGCAAAAGCCGCAAAGAGCCTGGAACGCGCGGTCGAACTGAATCCGAAAGATATGGAAGCGAAGGATCGGCTGGCGTTCGCGCGGACGATGCTGCAACCGAACGGCGGCGGCACCAAGCCGGTCGCTGCCAGAGAGCAGGAGCGAGAATCACCGGTTTCTTCGCCCGTTTCTTCTCCGGCTTCTTCGCAGGTACCGCCGGCTTCGGAGCCTTCTATAACCGCCAAAACACCGGCGCGCTCAGTGGAAACGATCGAGACCACTGAGAACAAGACCGATCCCGGCGAACTGGCGTTGACGCGGATCTATCGCATTGGACCAAACGACGTGTTGGACGTTCGCGTTGCCGACTCTGCGGCGGCGCAATCGACGTTGTTTACCGTCACTTCAACCGGGTTGTTGGAGCATCCACTGCTTGCGGAGCCGTTACAGGTGAGCGGGTTGACGGTGGAGGAAGTGACTGCGCGAATCGAAAATGATCTAAAACGCCGCGCGCTGGACACTGCGAAGGTGACCGTCGGCGTTCGCGATTACGCGAGCCACACGATTCTCGTCAGCGGGCTCGTGAAAGATTCGGGCACGAAGATTCTCCGGCGGGAAGCGATTCCGCTTTACGTCGTCGTTGCGGACGCGCAACCGTTGCCTGAAGCTGCGCGAGTGAGTGTCGTAAGAAACGAATCGAATCAGACGTTTGAAGTCGACCTCACCGAGGCCGGTGCGATGAATATGCTGGTGAGGCCGGGCGACGTCGTCACGCTTCACGCGAACGCGGCGCAGTTTCTGTATATCGGCGGCGAAGTCAAGTTTCCCGGTGAGAAGACGTATCGTCGTGGTCTAACTCTGACACAGGCACTGCTCGCGGCGGGTGGCTTGACGGACAAAGCAAAGGAAGCTCGACTCGCACGCGATGACGGTCGCGGGTTTCTGGTTGTGACGAAGTTTAAGTTGAAGGACATAGAATCAGGGAAAGTGCCGGATCCGGTGGTAAAACCCGGCGATAGGATCACGGTGGTGGACTAAGATCATGGCTGTTCCGAGAAGATTTGTAGTTGCACCGAGCGCGGCGACGCGCGAGCTTTGGCGCGTCGTCGAGAGTGGCGAACTTGACGAGCTCGCGGACGTGCTGCAGCAGGCGGACGTCAACGCGCGCAACGAACACGGAATGACGGCGTTGATGCGCGCCGCATATCACGGCCGCATTCAGATGGTCCGCGTGCTGCTCGAGCATGGAGCTGATCCGAACCTCACGCGCAACGACAATTTTACAGCGCTGTCGCTGGCGGCGTTCTTCGGTCATTCCGAGATCGTGGAGATGTTGATGGGCCGCGGCGCGAGGACGGACGTTGCCACGCGCTACGGCACATCGGCTCACATGTGGGCGAAGGCACGGAGCTTTGGCGACGTCGCGCAGTGTCTCCAAAAGCGGCGGCAGGAACAAGTCGTTGTGCCGCCGGCAGGACCAACACCAACGTCGCAAGCAGCGTCACAACTAACGTCACAACTAACCTCACAATTAACGTCTCGGCCAACGTCAAAACCAGCGCCGCTGCCCGAACTTGAACCTGAGCCTAAACCTGGACCTGGACCTGAGCCTGAACTGACTCAGCCGGAGTTAAAGGCGTCACAACCCGCGATTCGGATGCTCACGGAACCGCCGGAAATTTGGGACCTCGTTCACGAAGCACCGAGAGATTTCAGCGCCGGTTCGGCATTCGTCGCGCGGGTTGGGTCGATCACGGCTGGTGTCGCGCTTGGTATCGCAGCATTCGTCGTCCTCGCCGGTAGTATCGCGGGACTTTGGTACTGGAAAGATAAGCTGCCGCAAGGCGTCACGGAACCGAAAACCGGCGCGGCACAGAACCCTGTCACGACAGGGAATCCTGTCACGGCACCGAAATCTGTTACGACCGACAAACCTGTTACGGCACTGCCGCCAGCTACGACCGATGCGGCGTCGATTCCGCCATCGCCAACGCTCAGTGCACCAACCGATCAGCCGATCGATTTCACTTCCACGAGCGTTCCTGAGCCCGTCGTGCGGCGAAATACCCCTCGACGATGGTCTAAACCACAATCGACGGAGGTTCCAGTCGAACCGACGACTCCAGCAGCGCCCCTCGCGACTGCTCCCAAAACTGAATCCGCAAATCCAACTCCGACAGCGAACAAACAGACGGCCCCACCGAGCCAGCAGCTAATCTCAACACCTAAGCCACAACCACCGAAAGCGAAGGTGATCCAGTGGCCCTAAACGGGTCAATTTCGTAACCTGAATACGAGGCTGCACGCTGCAAAACTTCTTGCAACGGTTCGACTTATTCGATTTGTTTCCGGGCGTGTTGAGTTTCTATCACGATGCGCAATGGGTGTTGACCAAGTATTGCGAAACTCTTATTCTTTGGCCCTCTCCTAAAACGAGAAAAAGGTTTGATATTTCAGCAGGAATTTTTGCCCCTGTTGTGTCGCTCCGCAAATGCCACGTGCGGGTTGCCTTCGCGGGCTTGTTTTTTCAAGGATCTGTACAAGGAGGAATGTATGTCCCGATTCCGTAAACTCTTTCTGACGCTAAGCGTCCTCGGTGTGATGGCCTGCATCAACGCCACCGCGAAGGCAGACACGATCACCGTTACGGGCGTTGATAGCGGCAACTTCTCGACTGCGACGGTAGTTTGCGAGTTCAATGCGCAGACGAATACCTTCACATTCACCATCACCAACACCTCAGCTATTACTCAACCCGGTTCGACCTCAACCATCACCGGTATCGGCTTTGACTTGCCGCCACTCGGCAACGCCAGCGCCTCTGGTCTGAATGGTTTTACCGGTATGCAAGCGCCGAGCTTGAGCTCGAATTTCACGTTCTCTGATGCGGACCTGGGCAATGTGTCCCATGGTTTCAACTCGGTCGTGCTCGACTTTGGATTCATCACTGGCAACTCCGGCAATTTTTCCGGCGGTTCGGTGAATGACGGACTGCTACCGGGAGAAAGCGCATCGTTCACAGTTTCGGGTGCGGCTTTCGCCGGATTCACCGAAGCTCAGATCTGCAACGCGATCTTCGTCAGGTTCCAAAACGTGCCGGAAGCTGGCGGTAGCGGAGGCAGCGACGTCGGCGTGTCGACGGCAGTTCCGGAGCCGTCAAGCATGCTGCTCCTGGGTACCGCATTGGTCGGTTTAGGCGGAGTGGTTAGACGCCGATTGAAATCACGGTCCTAAGCCTTTCCAACTTCACACGCACAAATAAGGGCGTCGTCCGTTTGCCCCGGCCGGCGCCCTTTTACTGTGCGGCACTCTTCAGTTCGCACTAGTTCTCCGCACGGTAGAAGTAATACTCAGCCGTGTACGGAATCTCGCGGATTTCATTCAGCGAACCAGGCTCCGCGGGAGCTAGACCGCCGGCGGTGTTCGTGCGTTGAATGTACTCGACGTTCGCGAAAATGCCCGCGCCGCTCGTCTCCACCTTCTTGAGCAACAACCACGCGATCGCGCTTGAATCCGGCGTGCAGCCAGTGCCGAGAACACGCGCGGCTTTCACCTTGCTGCCGCTCTTGCTTTCCCAGTGCGGACCGGCGTAGTGAGTGCCGACTTCACCGAAATAGTTCTCTTCGGCGAACAACGAAGCTCGCGGTGCATCGAGGACCCACGCCGTTCCGGTCCATCGGTAAATCTGCACGCCCTTCGCGTACACGTGAAAGATCAACTTGAATCCCTCGCCGACGGCGATACTGCCGCACTCTGCCGGCAGCTCCGGACCATTGGGATTGCCCGAAGTTGTTGCCGCTGAGTTCGGCTGCACTGTGCCGCCGATAACGAAAGCGAGCATGACAAGAAGACGTATAAAACCTTTGACCTTGCTAGACATGATGACTTGTTTTCTCCTTCAAATATTCAAAGAAACTTAATTCGTCTTGCCGATGCGCACTGGCACGATCATCGGCACGTTCTCTCGATAACGGCGGTAATCGTCGCCGAAAGTATCGAGCAGATCCTTTTCCTCAAACTGGATGGCCATGAAGATGTAGACCGTCGTCGCGATCGCAAAAACGAGATGCGCGATGGTCATCGTTGGCGTGGCCCAGAACGCCAGCAGCCAACCGAGATAAAGCGGATGGCGCACGTGCCGATACAACAGCGGTGTTCCGAATCGCAGTTGCGTGTACTCCTTGCCGCGCAGGTACAGATAGACCTGGCGCAATCCGAAAAGATCGAAATGGTTGATCAGAAACGTGCTCAGCAGAACGATCGCAAAGCCCAGCGCAAACAGCCCGTACAGGACCATGCGCAGCGTGGGCTGCTCGACGTTCCAGATGACTCCGCCAATCGGCTGCCACAACCAGAACAGCAGGATCAACGCCAGCGACGAAATCAGAACGTAAGTGCTGCGCTCGGCTTCCTTCGGAATGACGCGCGTCCACATGCGTTTGAACCAGGGCCGCGCCATCACGCTGTGTTGCACCGCGAAGATGGCGAGCAAGCCGGCATTGATCAGAAGCGCGACACCGAGTGGGGCGGTGCGGCCGGAGTCGATCGACTTCGGCACGCCGACGTTGCCGAGGAAGCCGATGGCGTAGAGAAACGTCGCGAAGAAGATGAGGTACGACACAACGCCATAGAGAAAAGTAGTAACCCTATTGAACATGCAAATCTCCCTTCAGGGGTAATGGAGCAATCATTTTCGTAATCCGCATTCCCGGTGCGCGCGAGGCAGGTGTGACGGCTATTGGAAATGAATGGTTCATATGATCTCCCGCTTGTTTATGAATCTCTGCCTCGCTTTGTTTTCAAACACCGACTGAGGAAGTTGCTGAAGCGTTGGTGATATTACTGGCAAGAAAAGATTTTTATTCGCGGCCCTTTGGGCGGGTTTTTTGCGCGTTTACCAGTTGAGCCTGTATCCAAAAGGGGTACGTCATGCTGTTCCCGTTCCGTGCAGCGCTGTCCCTGGTAATTCTGAATCTTGGTCTAATCACTTCAGCGTTTGCGCAATCTCAAGCATTAACTTCCACGCCGGCTTCTGTAGCTGACGAAGCGCTCGTCCGCGCGTTGACCGAGCAGTATCGTCAGGCCATGGCCGCTGGCGATGTGCAAGCGATGCGCAAGTTTTGGCGGCCAGAGTCGCCGAACATGGCGCCTCATCTCAAGTACTACAAGAATGTGTTCTCCCACACGCGCATCGATTTCCTAAGACCGGAAGTGACGCAGGCGGAAGTCACGGGCGACAAGGCAGTCTCGCAGTTAACGTCCGACGAGCGCCGGCTCGACAAAAAGACGGGCGCGATCATGCTGACCTACGATCCGTTTCGCGGCGCCTGTCATACGTTCGAATGGACCAGGACAAACCTCGGCTGGCAGCTCGAGCGCGAGTTTCTCTTCCAGGATGAGCTTGCGACACGGCTCGAGGCCGCGAAGTCAGATCGCGAGCGCGACGAGATCCTCGAAAAAGAGAAACGCTTCGTTAACATCACGCTCGTCGCTGCCCTCGGCACCAAAGCCCTTCGTCACTCAACGCGCACCGACTACGAAACGGCGACGCGCTACGTGCAGCTACAACAGTTGATCTCGGAAAGGATCGGCGATCCGGTTGGGCTCGCAGGCGCTTATCTGAATGCGGGCATCGTGAAGCACGCTCAGGAAGAGCACGAAGAGGGCCTGCCGTTGACGCTGAAAGCGCTCGCGTTCTACGAAAGCGCGGGAGTGAAACGCGGCATGTCGCTCGCGCTGGAAAACAGCAGTAACTTTTACCGCGCGATGGGAGATTTCCGCCGCGCGTTCGATGCCGCGCAAAAGTCGCTGCGCCTCGCCGAAGAAGAGCAGCACCGCAGAAACATGATGATGGCGCTGGCCGAGCTCGGCATCATCTACGGGCACCAGAACAATGCCGAACAGGCGCTGGCCCATTACGAGCGAGCGTTTGCCATCGCTCAAGACATGGGCGACGCGCTCACGATCGCTACGCTGCGACACGATATTGCGCTTCAGTACAAGCGGTTCGGCCAGTACGAGCGCGCGTTCGGAACGTATGCCCAGGTTCTGAAAGAACTCGAAGGGTACCGCGACCAGGGTGGAACGGCGATGGTCCGAGACCAGATCGGCAGGGTGCTTACCGATCAGAAGAAGTATGAAGAAGCATTGAGTTATCACCGCCAGGCTCTCGCCGGTCTCGAAGCCGCTAACAAAAGGGGCGCGACAGTCGTCACGCTGAACAACATGGCGGTCGTTTATCTGCTACAGGAGAAGTATGAGGATGCCTTGGCGGTGTCGGAGCGAGCTGTCGCGGTGTCGCGAGAAAAGGGAAGAAAAGGCGAGCTCGCTTTTGCACTGACGAACCTCGGATACTCGCAGCTCGGGACGAATCGTTTGGCTGAAGCGCGGCAGACGTTTACCGAAGCCGTTTCGCTGGTCGAAAGCATGCGTGCGCAAACGGCGGGCGGCGTTCAGGAGCAACAGCGTTACTTCGAAGCGGGCCTGCCGGCGCATCACGGGTTGCTCAGCGTGATGGTGAAGCAGAACGACGCGCCGGAAGCACTCGCGTTCGCCGAGCGCGCGAAAGCCCGCGCGCTGCTCGATATTTTGCAGCAAGGCCGAGTGCGCGTTCTGAAAGCGATGACCGCACAGGAGCAGGACGAAGAGCGCCGTTTGAAGTCGGAGCTCACTCAGCTCAACCGGCAACTGTCCCAGCTCACCCAAACAGACAAGGCGGACGCCGATCGTGTCGCTCCGATCGAGACTCGACTGGAAAAAGCGCGGCTCGATTATGAGGCGTTTCAAAACAAGCTCTACGCCACGCATCCTGAATTAAGAATACAACGCGGTGAGGCGCCGATCGTCAATGCGAACGAGCTCGCGGAGTTGCTGCCGGACACGCAGACGGTCCTGCTCGAATACGTCGTCACGGAACACAATACTTACCTGTTTGCTGTTACGAAGGAACGCGACAAAGCCGAGGCTGCTGTTCAGGTCTACACGCTGCCGATCAAACGCGAAGAGCTTGCGAAGCAGATCGAATTCTTTCGCAAACAACTCGCGACGCGCGATCTCGGATTTCGACCCGCCGCCGTTAAGCTCTACGATTTGCTGCTCAAACCCGCGCAGACGCAACTGCGCGGCAAAACGAGTCTGATCATCGCGCCGGACAGCAACTTGTGGGACTTACCGTTCCAGGCGCTGGCAAACAATTCCGGCCGTTACTTGATCGAAGATGCTTCGATTTCCTATGCCCCGTCGCTGACCGTATTGCGCGAGATGACGAAGCGACGAAAAAGCCAGCCGGCGAATCTCGCGCCGGCGACGTTGTTAGCGTTTGGCAATCCCGTGTTTGGCCGTGAAAGCGGTAATCATGCGGGCCCGACGTTGCGCGGTCGCAACCTCGATCCGCTGCCGGAAGCCGAGCAGGAAGTTAGAGCACTCGGTAAGTTGTACGGCGCGGCGCGCAGCAAGATCTACATCGGGGCCGATGCGCGTGAAGACCGGCTGAAGAGTGAAGCCGGGCACGCCCGCATTCTTCACTTCACGACGCATGGCACGTTGAACAACGCGTCGCCCATGTATTCACACCTGACGCTCGCCGAAGGCGGCGCGAACGACGATGGTCTTCTGGAAGCCTGGGAACTGATGCAACTCGATCTGAAAGCAGACCTTGCTGTGCTCTCAGCTTGCGAGACGGCGCGCGGGCGCATCGGCGCAGGCGAAGGAATGATTGGATTTTCGTGGGCCATGTTCATTGCCGGCGTGCCGTCGATCGTCGTGAGTCAATGGAAAGTCGAATCGGCCGGCACTCGCGATCTGATGGTCAACTTCCACCGCTCGCTGATCGGCGCCGCCAAAACACAACCCACCAAAACGGACGCGTTGCGTCAAGCCGCATTGACGTTGATGAAGAACCCCGAAACGCGTCATCCATTCTACTGGGCCGGATTCGTGTTGGTCGGCGACGGCAATTAACAAAAAAGGGAAGGGACCGTTGCCCCTTCCCAACTTGTTCTTGCGCCACTTCCGTTAGTTAACCGTGTGCGGCAGCACTGGCCCAGTCGCTTTACCGAACAACTGAAGCTTCGAGCGCTGGCAGAACGGAATCTGTGGATTGTTCTGTCCGCAACCCAGCAACCCTGGATCCACCGCTACGAACGTTACAGCGTGGAGGTTGGGCAGCGGCACCTGGAACGGAGTCGACTGCGCCGGACACGATCCGTTGGCCCACATCGACGGCACCGTGCCGTGTTGCGTCCACACGTTCGTCGAATGATCGAGGGTCCAGACGGCCACTGCTCGCTGTTCCGAATTGCAGTTGAAGACTGCGATTTTGCTGAATCCCAGCGGCTCCGGCGTTGGTGTCGGCGTCGGCTGCGGCTCTGGCTTGGTTCGTCCGCACACTGTCGAAGGTGTGCCCGAAACGCCCCAGATATTCTCCGCCTCGACCGTGAAACAGTACCGAGTGTCAGGTTCGAGACTCGTGTAGGTCGCCTGTTCAGTGTCGGCCGGCCTGATCGTGCGTGTCAGGAGGTTCGGCTCACCGAAGTACGTGAAGAACCGGCGTTCGTCGCTGCTGTTGTCATCCCACGCAACGACCATCGACGTCTCGGTTGTGCTCTGGATTCGCAGGTTCGTCGGCGCGTTAGGCGGTGCGAGCGGCGGTTGATCACTCGATTTCGCCACCCAGATATGCGTCTCGCCGAAAGCGACGAGATCCGCCATGCCGTCACCAGTCACGTCGCCGACATAACGCGGCGCCCAACCGGGATCGCTCTCGCTGTATGGATAATCGGCAGCGACCAACTCGCGGAGGACGCCACGTATGCTGTTCGGGAATCCATTTGGACCATTGAGCGAGCGATACACTGACTCCTGTCCATAGCCGACGATGTCCTTGTAACCGTCGCCGTTGAGATCGGCGATGTAACGCGGATGAAGGTTAACTCTCCAGCCGTCGTTGTAACCGAAGTCTTCAATGACGAGCTGCGGGGCACTGAAAGCACCGCCGGTCGAAAGCGAGATCCACACGCCGTCGTCGCCGAAACCGATGATGTCGTCGAAGGTGTCGTTGTTGATGTCAGCCATCATGCGCGGATGGCGCGTGACTTGCCAACCGCCGCCCTGGATGGCGAACTCTGTCAGCACTAACTGCGGCGAATTGAAACCGTTGCCGTTCGCGAGTGCGATCCACACGCCGTATTCGCCAAAGCCGACGATGTCCTGCATTTTGTCGCCGTTGAGATCGGCGGTGGTGCGGATGTGTCTCTCGTTTCTCCAGCCCTGGAGATAGCCGAAATCGCCGACGGCGAAGAACGGCGCCGAGAACTCGCCCGATTTCATTGCGATTGAGGCCCAAACGCCGTGTTCGCCGAAGGCGAGGATGTCTTTTCGCGTGTCGCCATTGATGTCGGCCAACAACCGGACGTGTTTGTCGTTGCGCCAACCCTGATTGTAGCCAAAATCCGCGACCACGTAGTCGACGGTTCCGAAACCTGATCCGGTCGAGAGTGCGCGGAAGACGCCGTCGTTTCCAAAGCCGACGATGTCGTCCATCTGATCGCCGTCGACGTCGCCCATAGTGCGCACGTGTAGATCGGCGCGCCAACCGGTCTCGTAACCGAAATCCTTGAGCACGAAATTAGCCGGGCTTGGCGGCGGCGCTATGGCAAGCCAGGTGCCGTGAATGCCGAAGCCTACGATGTCCTGTTTTTTGTCGCCGTTGACGTCCGCGAGCATGCGCGGGTATTCGGGTCCCCAACCTTGTCCCATGGTCAGTTCCCGCACCCACACAGTAGGCAAGGAAAAACGTTGTTCCGTTGTCTGTGCGGTTGCTACCTTTTCCGGTTTGCCCAGCCAGGCGACGCCGGCTAACAACAGCGCGAGAATTACCCAATGAATGCGAATGAATTTTCTGAACTGCGAAATCTTCATGTGTACTCCTTTTTCACTTCCTCAGTGAGAATTAATTGTTGAGCAAGCGCGAGCGCCTGCTTGTATTGGATGGAAGTTGATGAAAGGAGACGGATATTACCGCGTAGGGTGTTTTGACCGGGTGTGTTCTAACGTCGCAGCGTCTGGACGTGACGAAGGAGATTGCGAGCGAGGTCGGAGTTGGGGTTTCCTTTTTGGACCAGGCGAAACTCCTGTTCAGCTTCGCGCAACAGTCCGGCGTCGGCGTAAAGGAGACCGAGTGTGAGATGTGAAGAGCCGTAAGCGCGACGCGCGTTCGCCAGCTCATTCGCCTTCGCTTGATCGATGACGCGGAAGTTCGCCTGCGGCGCAGGAGGACGCGGCGAGGTCACTGTCTCCGCGTCCTTTGTCGCTTTCACTTGCCACGCATAGACTTTTCCGCGTGGAAGAGTTGTGGTCCATGTGAGCGTGTTGAGTTGCGGGCTCGACGTCACGAGGTTGAACTTCTCGTCATAAACTTCGACGACGTAGCCAGTCGCGCCCGGCATCGCGGACCAACGAAACGTTGGTTGAGCTGTCAGCAGTACCGTTCCCAGCGGTTCGACTACTCGGAATTCACTTCCTTCGCTGTCTGATCCCATCAACGAGCTGGACGCGCGCGTCAGTCCCTCGAGCTGCGATGATTTTTCGACTCTTCCGGTGCTCAGCGCGTTCTTCAACAGGTTCTGATAAGCGGGCGGAAGATTGTCGGCGCCTGAGAGTTTTCCCTGCTGGTCCAATGTCAGGACGCGTGCGCCGTCGTTGAGTTGCGCAACGACAGGCGCGGGCTGCGGTTGCGTTGGCGCGGAGCCGGGCTGTGACGGCGGCGGCGCGGGCTGCGATGCCGGCGCTGGAGTCTCCGCAATTTGCGGTTCTGGTTGCTGTTGCGTGTTGCGCCAAACGAGCCATGCGACTGTTGCTAACACGAGCAGAGCGAGTGCGGCTCCGGCAAATGCAGGCGCCGGAGCAACTCGAAAAGGCGCCGTAAGAAATCCGAAAAAGCCGCGACGACCTTCTTTAACTTCCTCAACAGCGACCGTCGCCGGCCGATACTCGCGATCGATCGACGGAGCGATCTCGTTTCGAAATGCGCGCAGGTCGGCGACGGCGAGCACGCACTCGTGACAGTGACTCAGGTGATCCTCGGCCATTTGCAGCGCCTCGCCGGAGAGATCACGATCGACGTAAGCGGCTGCTTCCTGCATCGTCAGGTGCGCGGCGCTTTCGCCTGTCTCGTCGAAGACCTGTGACCGCAGCTCGAAGAATGCGCCGTCGCCGTTGTGCGTGCCCTCGATCCTTTGCTCGCAAACGTCGCAATCACCTAAGTGATCGCTAAGGGAGAGCAGTTCCGCGGCAGGGAGCTGGCGGCGGAAGTAGGCCTCGATCTGTTGTTCAGTCAGATGTTCCACGACAGTTTTTCTTTTAGGCCCGCAACCGGGGTCCCGGCGGGGTCTACTTCTATAAGTTGGCGAAAGTTGTGGCGTATTACTATCGTCATCAAATAAACCCTTTCAACCGCCGCGCCAGCCGTTCGCGCCCTGATTTTCGGGCATTTATCACTTGCTGGCGCGTCAAACCCAGCAATTCCGCGATACGTGAATCCTCCATCGGCAGTTCATTCCAAATCTCGGCGAGGCTTTCGGCTGACATCTCGAGCGCGGCCGCAAGTTGGCGGACAGTTGCGATTCCCATCGCCGGAAAGAGCGTGATGCAGGCAAACCCGCTCGACTCTTTCAGGTTCAACAACAACGCCGCCCGCTGATTTCGCGGAAGCTGTTCCAACTCCTCCCACAGCCGGCGCAGAAACATCTTCTTCTCGATCTTCCACGCCGGATCGGGTTCGACCGTGTCAGGGACCAACGCCACTTCGTCTTCATCGTCGGCGAGCGATTCGATGGGTTGATCGCTAATCCCCAGCAGTGTGACCACCGCGCTCACCAACTCGTCAAACTCAACCGGGCTGCCCGCGTGGTTGAAAATCGCAGCGATCGTGTCCGCCAAATCCTTGCCGCTCTTTGATACACGTAACTGCGCCGGCAGTGGATCAGGCAACTGCCGGATCGCGGGTTTATTTTGTTCCTGCCACGCCGCGAAGCCCGCGACGAGTTGGCCGTCCGGGTTTTGCCACAACGCGAAACCGCGTTGCCGAGTGACGAGGTAGTGAAGCCTGTTCTTGAGCGCGTGCCGTTCCGGAAACTGGCGGCGCATCCAGCGCGCGCAGGTGCGATGCGCGATCACGGCCGCGATGCCGCGCAGGTCGGCGATCGGGTTTCCGTCGGGCAGTTTGCGAAACTTCTGCAACAGCGCGAGTAGTTGCAGCAGCACTTCCTGATAGATGTCGTCCGCTTCCGCGCGTTGAGTTTCGCGATAAGAACTGAGACGCAGTTTGAAACGAATGACGCCTTTGATTACCGGTTCGGCGTGATCGTTGATCAGTTGAAGGAGAATCTCTTCGGCCCGTTGGTCGCTGGTCTCGACTAAGAGAGGTTCGAGCAACGCGTCGATCTTTACCGGCGACTCCTTCATCAGTTTTAGCGTGCTTTCAGGGTTTGGTTTTGTCAGTCCTCAGTAAATGTTACCGCCTGCTTGCGTCGAAGTGACGACGCCGTTGTTCACGTTCAATGTGTAAGCGACTCCGCCCGTGCCGGTCCAGGTCGAAAAGTTGAACGTTCCTCCTTGCGGGACTTTGTAGACGGCGATGTTCAGGTAGGTCAACGGCACGCCGCTGGCGACGACCTGGGCCGGACCAGGTGCCTGGAGGAAATAAGCTGCTCCGTTGCCGACCATCGTCGTCGCGCCGTTGGGCAGGACCAGCAGTGCGGTTTCTTCGTCGACGCCGATGCCGCGCGGCTGCGTGGCCCAACCGTTGTTTACGATGCGAGCGAGGAAGACGAGTGATCTTCCGAGTCGATCGCGAGTCACGAAATGCGAGTCGTAAAGCTTGTTCGCGCCGAGCGCGGATTGAAACAGATCTCGATCGAGTGTGACGTAGCGATGAAAAGGATCGGCAAGGGCCTGCGTTGAAGTTACCGAGCCTCGCTCGCCGGTGTAGATAAACTGGCTGAGCACGGCGAGGCCTGCGCTCGTTCCTCCGACCGGCGCGAGTTTCGAATTCAGTAGAAAATTAACGCCTGACTCGACGGCGGTTCCGCGCCACAGTGCGACGTAAGTTGACTGATCGCCGCCGGCGATCCACAGCGCTTCCGCGTTTCGGATCTGATCGCTGACGTACTGCGCGTTGGCGCCGTTCACGTTGCTGATAATGATGGTTTCGACGGAGTCCATCTGCGGGCAGAGCCCCTGGATGTAAGGATTGTAGGCGTCGGTGCCGGAGGTCCTTATGACGAGGAAGTCGCCGCCGCCGGCGCGCTGGCACATCCACTCAAACGCCGCATCGACGTCGGTCCCGCCACCCATCAGCGCGAGCCCCGGACTGAGGGTGGGCGACGGCGGCGCGTCCGCTGGATTGCCGGCGACGAACGACTTGAACCCGGATTTAGGCGGGGCGGCTAGCGCGGATATTGTGAACAGGCAAATCGCGGCGAGCACGGAGAATACACGTAGAGAATTGGTGAGCATGGTCTGTCCTCCTGTGGAAATGGTTGAGCAGAGGTAATACTACTCGCATATTGAGATTGAGCGAAGTATTCTATTGCTGCGAAGTTCAGCAACGGTGCGGCTATGAAGTATCTAACAGTCTGTTTATTATCGCTCGTCTTACTACTCCCGCCGGTCGCATTCACGCAAACGAAAGAGACGTCGCAGAGCGATACTGTAAAAATCTGCAAGGGACTCGCGATTCCCGAGGGGTACGTTATCGTCGGGTACGGCGCGTCATCCGCCTGCCCCAACGGCGCGTACTTGCTGAAGAAAGAGGAAGCGCCACAATCACCACAATCGCGGCCGCGTCGGACGGACGACAGGGCGCTGGATTCAACTCCCGCTAAATCGCCGAGTGGGGAATCAGTCAAAGAACCGAAATTGCGGTCCACATCAGCAGCCGTTCCGCTCGATGCTCCGGAGCGTCCGTCTGCCGGGCCGGAAAAGACCGAAGAGGTCAGCGAAGGCGATGTGCTGCGCATCGATACCAACCTCGTCACCGTCCCAGTCAGCGTGATGGACCGTCATGGCAAGTTCATTTCCGACCTGCGGCGCGAACAGTTTCATGTCTTCGAAAACGGAGTCGAACAGAAGATCGTCCACTTCGAACCCACGGACAATCCCTTCACAGTCGCTTTGCTGTTGGACACGTCAGGATCGACCTTCTTCCACCTGTGGGAGATCAAGGAAGCGGCGATTGCTTTCGCAAAGCAACTGCGGCCGCAAGACCGTGTGCTCGTAGTGACGTTCGACAGGTTGGTAATGCTGTTGACCGAAGCCACGAACGATCTCAACGTCGTCACGGAAGTCGTCCAACGCGACGCGATCACCGGTTTCTCCACACGGCTTTACGACGCGGTCGATCTCGTCATCCAGCGGCGTCTGAACAAAATTCCCGGCCGCAAAGCCATCGTGCTGTTTACTGACGGCGTCGATACGTCGAGCTACGCGGCGACGTACAAGAGCACGCTGCGCGTAGTGGATGAGTTGGACGTGCTGATCTACCCGGTCCAGTACGACACGATCGACTTCATCAACGCGACGCTGGATACGAAAGCGTTGAGTGAGCTGAGTGATCGAAACAGAGGGTCGTCTCGATCGGACCCGGTCCAACGCTTGACCCGCCCCGAATACAAACTCGCGGATCAGTATCTCCAACAACTCGCGGATAAGACCGGCGCCCGTCTTTACCAGGCCAACGACCGCACACAACTGGCTGCTGCTTTCTCCAAGATCGCCGGCGAGCTGCGCTGCCAGTACAGCATCGGCTACTACCCACCTGAAACGGTCCAAACCGACGAGCGGCGCGAGATCAAAGTCCGCGTGGACCAGCAGGACACGGCAGTCAGAGCACGCAACAGCTACATCCGCCGCATGTCCGGCAAGCCTGGGCCATAGTTTTTCTCAGTTGAATTCCAAATCCGCAACCCAATCCGCGGCGAAATTACGCGTATAACTACAGGAACTCCTGTTCCGTTGTGGCGTTATACTGCTGGCCTTTCAAAACTGGACACTCCTACTCGCCGGCGGAATGCAGATGGTCAAGAAATCCAAGGCAGTTGAGGTTGAAGAACGGTTCAACGCCGTCGTCGAAGAGTTCGGCACGCTACTCCGCCGGGCCATCGTCCGCTTCTGCCCGCACGACAAAGGCTTGCATTTCGACGATATCGAGCAGGAGGCGCGACTTCGCCTCTGGCGCGCGCTTCAGGCTGAGAGGGAAGTCGCGAACTATGCGTCTTATCTCTATAGGATTGCGGCGACGGCGACGATCGATGCCATGCGCCGGATCCAGGCACGCCACGAAGAGCAATTGGAAACCTTGATTGAACAAAGGATCGACGAAGGCGAAATCATGATCGCGCCGGCGCCGGTCAAGGATTCGCCTGAACGCCTGGCCGAGTCTCGCGAGGCGGTCGGTAAGGTTATGTCAGCCGTCGAAAAACTGCCTGACGAACAACGCCGAGCCGTCGGACTGTACCTGCAAGGCATGACCAGTCAGGATGTTGCGGATCTGATGGGGTGGACCGAACCGAAGTCGCGAAACCTCGTTTACCGTGGTCTAAAAGAGTTGCGCAAGTCACTTCGCGAAGAGGGAATGGACTATGAGATTGGATAGCGAAGGGTTGCGAGAGCTTTACCAGACAGGGACAGCTCGCTCAGCTCGTCCGTCAGACGACAATTGCCTGACCGAAGACATGTTGGCCGGCGCGGCTGCCGGAGAGTTGAACCAGTCAGAACGCGAGAAGGTCGCCGATCATCTCGTGACCTGTTCCGACTGCGCAAAAGAGTATCTGGCCATAAAGTCGCTCAAATCATGGGCCCATGACGAGCCGGCGAACGACAGCACTCCACTAATTGCGTTGCCGAGTTCTGAAAACGGACGGCGTTACCGGACCAATGTTGACGAAACACCCGCTCGTTCTCGAACCGTTTCGTTCTATTTCCCGTACGCGGTTGCCGCTGCGGCAGTGGTCCTGAGTCTGGCGTTGGGAGCGCTGTTGATCTCGAAATCACGCGAGAACCAGCGTCTGCTCGCCGATGCGAATAATCGACAATCGACAAACAACACCGGCGACAGCAAGACCGCGGAAGAGCTCGCTCAATCCCGCCGTTTACTTGAAGAAACCACTCGCCGCGCCGAACAAGAAAGTGCGGCGAGACGCGTCGCGGAAGAAGAGCTTGCCAGGCGAGATGCCGCTCAGAATCGCAACAACCAACGCTCGCCGGAACGCTCAACCGAACGCTCGACTCCCGACGTTAACGTTCCGATCATCGACCTCAACCCCGAGGACGCCGGACGTGGAGGTCAGAACCAGACGGCAACCACGATTCAACTCCCTTCGGATACAGACCTCTTCACGTTGATCCTGAACCTGAGCGGCGACGACTCTAGCCAGGCATATTCACTCGAAGTAACGGACCGAAACAACAGGACCATCTGGACCAGCCGCAATTTACGCAAGAGCCCTTACAACAATTTCACCGTCGCAATGCGTCGCCGCTTGTTTCCCGGCGGCGAGTATCGTCTCAAGATCTATGGTTTGCGTGGCGGACGTCGCGAGTTGATCGAGGAGTACGCCATACGCCTGCTGTATCAATAGGAACCAAGACCATGAAAAGACCTCATCTCGCCGGCTGGATGATCGCGTCGCTGCTGGTCCTGACGTTCGCCACGCACGCGTTCACACAGGAAACGTCGCAAGCGCTCACGGCGGCCAAGGCAGCGTTCGCGGAAGCTGAACGAGCACGTTCGCAAAGACCTCCGAAGCGAGAGGAAGCGATTCAAAAGTATGAAGAGGCTGTCGCCTTCTATCGCACCGCCGGAGAACGCGCGATGGAAGCCACGGCTCTAACAAACATCGGCGTGCTCTATAACCAGTTAGCCGACAGATTGAAAGCACTCGAATATCTGAACCAGGCGCTCTCGCTTCACAAGCTCGTCGGCAATCAACGAGAAGAAGCCCGCACCCTTACCTACATGGCTTACGCGTCGACTGCTTTACTCGAGCGACAGCAGGCACTCGAATACTTCAATCAGTCGCTTCGCATAAGCCAGGCGCTCGGTGATGGCGCGCTCGAAGCCGCTACGCTCGTGGATATCAGCGGGATTTACAGCGCGCTCGGAGAATCGCAGAAGTCGCTTGATTACATGAACCTTGGGTTGATGAAAAGCAGGGCCGCAGGCAATCGCTCACTGGAAGTCCGCGCCATAACGAATATCGGCAGTCTCCATCGCCAACTCGGAGATGATTCAAGAGCGTTGGAGTATTACAACGAGGCCTTGCCCATCTACCAGGCGCTTGGTGAGTGGTATGGCGAAGCACTGACACTTACTAACATCGGTTGGTCTTATAGCCACTCGAAAGAGTGGCAGAAAGCGCTGGACCACTACCACCTCGCACTGGCGATATTCAAAGGCAAGGACGATCGCCGTTGGACCGAAGGAATGGTGCTCACCAGCATCGGTATCGCACACCACGCGTTAGGAAACACGTCCGAGGCGCTCGCATACCTCAATGAAGCGCTGCCGATACATAAATCCCTTGGGAATCAGGGCTGGGAAGGTCACACGCTCACCGGGCTGGGCCGCGTGTATGACTCATTGCGCCAGCCGGAGAAGGCCCTCGATTACTTCCAACAAGGCCTGAAGGTCTACCGGACAATGGTGAACCACGGCGCTCAAGCCAACAACCTTTTGGCAATTGCGCGTATTGAACGCAAACGCGGCAACCTGAGTGAAGCTCAGCAACTTGCCGAGACGGCCCTCGACATTATCGAATCGCTCCGCGCGAGGGTTGTCAGCCAGGAGTCGCGCGCTGCTTTCTTCGCGTCCAAACGCGAGCTTTACGAGTTCTATGTAGACCTGTTGATGCAACTGGACCAGAAGACGCCCGCGACCGGCCGCGATGCCGAGGCGTTGCGGGCAAGCGAACGAGCGCACGCTCGCGGTCTGTTGGATACGTTGACGGAATCACGTGTCGATATTCGACAGGGAGTCGACTCGCACCTGCTGGAGCGCGAGCGTGCGTTGCAACGGCAGATCAACGACGAAGAACTGCGGCGGACGCGCCTCCAAAGCGGAAAACACACGCAGGAAGATCTCCAGGCAATCGAGAAACGCGTAAACCGGTTGCTGGAAGACTACAACACAGTTCAATCGGAAATTCGGCTGCGCAGCCCTCGCTACGCTGCACTGACTCAGCCTGTGCCTTTGACGCTGAAAGAGATTCAACAGCAAGTGCTTGACGACAAGACGATGCTGCTGGAGTACGCGCTCGGGGAAGAGAAGAGCTATCTCTGGGTCGTCACGCAGTCGGAACTGAAGAGCTTCGTGCTTCCGAAACGTTCGGTGGTCGAAGCAGCGGCGCGGCGTGTTTACGATCTATTGATCGTCAGCAACAGGACGCAGGCCAGACGCCCGGCGGAGCTAGCGCTTGCCGAACTGGGCCGGATGATTTTGGGCCCGGCCGCCGCGCTGTTAAATAAAGAGCGGCTCGTGATCGTTGCGGACGGCGGTTTGGAGTATGTGCCGTTTGCGGCGCTGCCGGTGTTGTCTGCACCCGCTTACGAGCCATTAATCGCACGCCATGAAATCATCAGTCTGCCTTCAGCGTCAGTCTTGAACGTGCTCCGCCGTGAGATGCCGAATCGTCAACGTGCTCCGGAAGCACTCGCCGTCCTGGCCGATGCGGTTTTCCAAAGCAACGATGCGCGCCTCGCACAGCGGCGCGGCAATGCACACTCCCCGGCAGACAGTCCGGTGCTGACGCAACGGGACCTCATACGTTCAGCCGGCGAAGTCGGGGTTCTCAACTTCGAGAGACTGCCGTTCAGCAGACGCGAAGCTGATGCGATAGTCGCCAAAGCCGGCGGAGTTCGCATTCTCAAGGCGCTGGATTTCACCGCCAGCCGCGAAACGGTCTTCAAGTCGAAGTTGGACCAGTACCGGATCGTTCACTTCGCCACGCACGGACTACTCAACAGCCAACGTCCAGCCCTCTCCGGTATCGTGCTTTCGCTCTACGACGAGCAGGGCCGGCCCATCGACGGTTTCCTGCGCGCGCACGAGATCTACAATCTCAAGTTGAACGCCGACCTGGTGGTCCTATCCGCGTGCCGCACTGCTCTGGGAAGACAAATCAGAGGCGAAGGACTCGTTGGGCTGACGAGAGGTTTCATGTACGCCGGCGCGCCGAGCGTCGTCGCCAGCCTTTGGGACGTGAGAGACGAAGCTACGTCAGAGTTAATGAGCCGCTTCTACGAGGGAATGTTCAAGGATGGAAAGCGGCCGGCGGCTGCCTTGAGGGCGGCGCAGACTTCGCTCTGGAAAGAAAAGCGATGGTCTGCGCCGTATTACTGGGCCGGGTTTGTTCTCCAGGGCGAATGGCGGTGACTTCTTATAACGCGTTCAAGAAGGCGACGAGGTCGGCCCGTTCCTGATCGGTGAAGACGAACCCGAGATGTCTTTCGTAGTGGAGGACTACGTCGGTGAGCGTCGGCGCGATGCCGTTGTGGAAGTACGGCGCACGGGCAGCGAGGGCTCGGATGGTCGGCGTCTTGAACCTGCCGAGATCGTTCCAGAGTCCCGTGATGTTGCCGCGGCCGGCATCGGTTAGCTGGCGAGTCTCGCCGGTGGTCCTGTTGCGGAACGTGTACAAGGGAAGATCCGGAGTGCGTGCCTCAGCGGACGCAACGCGAACGTCGAACAAAAGGTTGTTGATGCTCGTGCCGTTGTTCGCGGAGTTGTGACAGCCGTTGCAGCTTCGGCCGTTGGCATTTGTGGCGTTGAATATCGCCTGGCCGCGCGCGATCTGTGCTCGTCTCTGGTTCGCGTCGTTGACCCATGCGTCGAAGAGATCGAACCGGCCGGCAGTCTTCTGTATGTTCGACAGTTCCTCTGGACCACCTTTGGCGCCGTCGGAGTCGAGCCTGCCAACGCCGGGAACGATCAACTGCGCCGTCGAAAGCGATCGTTCGAAATTAACGATGTCGTCGATGACTTCCGGCGGCGCCGGCAAGCCTTGTTGAGCGCCGGTAATGTTGCGCTGCGCCTGGTTTCGCAGACCGGCGATCAGATCCAGTCCCACGCTGTTGCCGCCGTCCCAGTTAACCGTCGAGCTGCCCTGGGCGAAATTTATCGTCGGCATCACGCGCCGCCAGTGTACGAGTCGATCGAGGCTGGCGAACCCATGCGGATCTTCGACGGCGATCAACTCCCACTCAGAATTTGGACGCGGAGTGCCGCCTCTGCGGAAAACGCCACGGCTCAGCAGCATGCTGTACGCGGCGAGTCGCGCGGCCGGCGTGGAGACGTCCATGTTCGGATTGTTAGCGTCGAGTGTATTGAAGACCGGATGAGTTCCGCCTGTTTGATCGAAGAGATCTTGTAATGTGCCGGGGTTGATGCTCCAGGCGTCTTCCGGGATATGACATGAAGCGCAGCTTCGTCCGTTTGAGCCTTGGGGCTGGAAGTATTCACCGGTGAGATCGACGGATCCCTGCGTGCTGAAGGTCGCTGCTTTTCCGCCGGGGTTTGGGTGCGGAAGGTTATTCGGGAGCTGATCCGGGTTCATTGAACTTACCTGGGCCACCAGGGCTGAACCGGAATCGAAAACGAGTGCTGAGGCAATACCGAGTAAGGCAATCGCAGCGAGTAGCACCCGTGTCGCGCGAGTTTTGGAAAGAGCAATTCTTCTTTGGGTCATACCTAATCTCCTTATTAACAAACATCGGCTAAGAGGAATGACGCATCCGCGCAAACTTTCCTCTCAGCCGATGAATGTTGTTAAGGAGTTAGGTTACTTACTCTTCAGAGCGGTCTCCGCTTTCAGGACTGTTTCGATCGCGGATTTGACGCTTTCATAGGAGTTGTCGGAAACGCGCTTGCCGTTGATGAAGATCGACGGCGTGCCGTTGACGCCAAGCTTGCGTCCATCCATCAGATCGCGTTGGACCTTCTCGGCGAGCTTGCCGCTGTCGAGCGACTTGTCGAACTTCGCGCGGTCCAGGCCGACCTCGGTCGCGTACTGCCGCAGTTTGTCAACGCTGAGCGCTGACTGATTACGGAAGAGCACGGCGGCGTATTCCCAGTACTTACCCTGCTCGCGCGCGGCCTCGGCTGCTTCCGCGGCCTTGTACGCGTTGGCGTGCTGAGACAGCGGGAAGTCGCGCACAACGAGCCGCACGCGATCGCTATACTCGCTCACGATGCGCTCGAGCACTGGATGTTGACGCGCACAGCCCGGGCATTCGAAATCGGTAAACTCTACGATCGTGACGACGGCGTTCGGATTTCCTTTGACAGGCTGATCGTCTGTCGCGATCGAAAGGACAGGCGCCACAGGCGCAGTCAGATTGATCTCAACCTTCGACGCGCGGCGCAACAGATCGGCATAGGCAACAGTCGCTTCGCGCTCTCTGCGGTCTTGTAGATAATGAATTATTTGAGCTTTGGTCTGGGCGAAATCACCGCTGATCCTTTCCTTGTTCTGATCATAAAAGGCCTGCGCATCGGCCTCAGTCACCTTCGCAACTCTCACTCCTACCTCGCTGTCGAGCAGCGCCCGCGTGGTGACGCTTTTCTTCTGCGCTTCGTGCGCGAGCAGCGTGTCGTTGACCTTTAGTTCGAGATCCTGCTTACGCAGTGCGTAGACCTGCTCCTGCACGCTGAAGATCAACGGGCGCAAACTGTCTTCGATGTTGCCCGCCGTGATCTGCTTGTCGTTGACCGTCGCCAAGACCTTCGCGCGATCCGCACTGGTGGCCGGTGGCGCGGTTGGCTTGGCGATGACTTTCACCTGCGCGGCGGCGCGCAGCCGCTCGGCAAGTTTTCGAGCCTCGTCCTGCTGACGCTGATAGCGGAGATACTCGATGATGTTGTTTTTCTCAGCCGCGAACTCGGCTTTGATCTGGGCCTTGTTCTGTTCGTAGAAGGCCTGCGCCTCCGCGTCGGTCGGCTGTTGGACCTTGGCGATGACCTCGTCCTTGATGACTTGCGAAGGCGAAACGCCGCGCTTCTTCGCTTCGGCTTCGAGCAGGATCGAATCGATCTGTAGATCGAGCTCGCGTGCGCGTGCATCGACGACTTGCTGTTGCAACGCTTTCACGCGCGCCTGCGTTTCGGGACTCAGATCCTGTTTCGTGATTTTGACTCCGTTTACCGTGCCGAGTATTTCCGGTAGCGGCTTATCCTCGCACCCGCAGTCCTGTGCCGACACAGGAAAGGTAGTAACGAACATGAGCAGAAGGGCGAATAAAGTAAGTTTCATAAGTTCCATTTCATCTGTTGAGATTAGTTGTTGTTGACCCAGCCGCTGGAGACGAACTCCCTTTTTGCCGGATCGATCGAGAGGACGTAAGCGCCCATCGCGCCTACGCGACGGTTTGGGCCAAAAGTAATGCTCGGCGTCACTCCGGTGTCGTACTCGTAGAGTCCTTCAAGCGCCGTGACGAGCTTTTCGCGGCTCAGATCTCGTCCGGCGCGCTTTAACCCTTCGGTGAAGATCTTCGCGGCCGCGAATGCGTTCAACTGTGACGCGATATGTCCCGGGGGAAACCTGTACTTCTCCTGGAGCGCGCGCAGTTCGGCCAATCCCGCCGGTGTCACATCGTTCGGGACTGTCGGGAAGGCCAGGAAAACATGGTCCTTGAAACTCAACGGCACCGTGTTGACCAGGCCTCTGCTCGTAAACGCGCCGAGAAGAAAAACGTGCGGCGTCCAACTCGCGGCTGCTGCTGCGTTGATGAACGCTGCTTCCTCACCGCTCGCGCCGAGAAAGAACACAGCTTCAGCGCCTTCAGCCTTCAGAGCACCAGCGATCGCGGTCGCGTCAAAGCGTTCGCTCGAGAACGCCTTCTTTGTGACAGAGGTCCAGCCGTTTTTTCGCGCCTGATCCTCTATCGCCGCGACGGCCGCAAGCGCCAGTTCCTTGTCCGAGTGGACGATTGCGAGCCGCGACTTTTTCAACTCGGGTTTGTTGGCCGCGAAGTTCAGCAGCGCGCGCGCCTGCTGGCTCGTGCCAGGCAACAGGTAAAAGAGCGTGCGATATTCCTGAGCACTGGTTTGCGGTAGCAATGTGACCGGACCCATGAAAGGTATTTCGGCCGACTGCGTCACGGCGGCCAGCTCTTTTTCAGCGCCGGCAGTGAGACCGCTGACGATGGCGAACATCTCGCCATTCTCGATCTGCGTTTTGACGTTAGCTGCCGTCGCGGCTGCGTCGGCGCCGGCGTCGATGGGTTTCAACTCGATACGTCGATTGTAGATTCCGCCTTTGTCGTTGACGTTTGCGAAGTACGCGGTCAGCACGTCCTTCATTGCCGTGCCGATCTCCGCAAGCGGACCGGTCTTCGGCAGGATCGTGCCGATCGTGATGGTCTCTTCCGTAAGTCCCGGATCGCGGTCGGTCTCAATCCGTTTCAGGTACGCGACGAGGTCGGCCAGGTCCTCAGGCGAGATCTGATAGCGCGGCATCGCCACCGCCAATTGGTTTCCGGAGGGATCCGTGCCGTGGACGAGTGATAGAGCAAACAGCTTTTCATCAAACGGTCCATGCTTGCGGCCGTTCGGATGAGTGTGGCCGTAGGGCTTGAGCATGTTGGCCCACTGCAAGTTTCCTGCGGTCACGCCGCCTTCTGTCTTGCCTTCGCCGCGAAGACCGTGACAGCCGGCGCATGTCACCGTCGAGGCGGGCACGTCAAGATCGCCGATCATCGCTTTGATCTCTTTTCCTGACGCGCTTTCGCCCCGCAGGTAGATCGCCTTTCCGCGCCGCTCGCCGGCCGTCAAGCCGCGATTGGCAAGTTGAGCGTAGGCTGCGACGCCGCTCAACAGAAGGAAAGCACTGAATAAAACCAGGATGCGGATGTTCATTTCGTTTTCGTCGCTTCGCCTTTGTCGTTAACGACGCTTTCGACGATCTGCAACAGTTCGGCCACGTTCGCCATTCCGAACGCCTTCTTCCACAATCCGGTCGGTTCGTTGCCGATGATGAAGATGGTCTTGTGATCGTCTTTGTTCTCGACGTACTGGCCCAACTTGTAGAGCGCCCAATCAAGGTTCTCTTTCTTTCCGGTCAGAAACATCCAGCCTGGGCCGGCGTGAAACTTCTTCGCGTACTCCTTCAGCCGCGCAGGCGTGTCGACCGTTGGATCGACCGTGAGCGATACGAAGAAGACGTCTTTGCCGACGCGGTCGCCGAGAGCTTCCTGGATCTTTTCCATGTTGCGGTTCATCGGCGGGCACACCGACGTGCACGTGGTGAAGAAAGCGTTGACGACGACGGTCTTGCCTTTGAGCACGTCCGAGTAAAAGCGGACTTTCTTTCCGTCCTGATCAACCAGCTCGACGTCGGTGAAGTACTTCGCCGCGGCACCTGGTTCGGTTGTAGTTGTGCCATGGTTCGTGTGTTGGTGTTGCGCACTTGCAGGTGCAGTGAACAAAAGAAACACGGATAAAAACATTAATAATTTCGACATAGTTAATTTGCCTCCTCGATGAGACGAACGATTTCGCTGGTCTTCGCCAGTCCGTACGTACGTGTCCACGAACCATTCGCGTCATTCCCGATGAGTATCGTCGGCGAATGATCTTCACGGCGCGCGGAAGAAGCGCCGAGCGCGCGCAGCAGTTCGTCAACCTGTTGCTTGTTTCCGGTTACGAACGTCCAACCCGGACCGGCGTGGAATTTCGTGCCCCACGCTTTTAGACGTTCAGGAGTGTCGGTCGCGGGATCGACGCTGATGGAAATGAAGCGCACGTCACCGGCTTTGTCGCCCAACTCTTTCTGCACGCGTGCGAACGTCGCGCCGAGCGGCGGACAGATCGTCGTACACGTCGTAAAGATGAAGTTGATCACTACCTTCTGACCTTTAACGAGGTCGGTGTAGAAATTAATCTTCCGTCCGTTCTGGTCCAACAGTTCGACATCCGGAATATTCATCTTCTGACCGGCAACGGGGACCGTTGTGTCTTCGGCGACATCTTTCTTTTCATTCGGATCGACAAGACGCAGATCCATGCCGCACTTCGGACATCTGCCCTTCTTCTTCGACGTCACATCCGGGTGCATCGGACATGAATAAGTTTTCAGTTGCGCATGATTGTGGTGTGTTGCGGCTGCGGCCGGCGCCGGCGTGCCCTTCAGTGTCAGAAACGGCAGTTGCCGGAAACCGACTCCCTGCGATCTGCTCTCGACGAAGACGAAATACACACCGGTTTGCGGGACCTTGATGTCGAGCTCATAAACGCCTTCGCCGACTGACCGAGCGAAGTCGCGTTTCTGCCACGTCCCTGACGACAACATCGTCAACACACGCACGTCATTCAGATCGCTCCTGGCCTTCGCCGTCGCGGTGTCGACAACCTTGAAGCGCAGCTTGAAGTTTTCGCCGACGCGCGCCTCTTTTTCCTTGTTCAGGTATTCGATCCGGATCGCGATCTTTTTCTCGCGCGGGACGTCCGGGTTCGGCTTCGCCTCGGCAGTGAAACAATGCGTGACACGCGGCGAGTCGAGCAGAAAAGCGACGTCGTAGATGCCGCTCTTCGGCAGTTTCGTCGTGGTCGTGTAAACGCCCGCAGTCGTTTCGCGCAGCGAACGATCTACGACCATCACCGCGCGCGGATTGCGGCGGTAGTTTTGAAAACTGCCCATCGGAGCAGCCATGCCTTCCGAGTAGTAATAGATGACGCGATCCGCAGGGTTCGCGACGAGCATGGAGTTACCTTCCGGCGCGGGCACCATTACGTCGGCGCTGCTCGCCTCGCCGCGCGCTTCCGTTGGAGCGTTTTGTCCGCCGGGGAACTTCGCGATGTCCGGCTGATTCGTCAACGTGCTCAGACGGACCATGCTGACTTCAGTCGAACCGGCGGAGCGGAGATACGCAAACGTGTCAGTGAACGCGATCTGATCGGGAGTTTTGTCCACAGTGATCGTGTGCGCGAGACGATTCGTCGAAGCGTCGAAAACGTAGACGACGTTCTCCTTCGGATTCGCCGCGAAGCCCCAGCGGCCGCCGGGAGCGAAGCGCACGTTAACGAGACCGGCCTTCGCCTGAATACGGGTCTCGATTTCATGACTGTGCGTGTCTACTACGGTGATCGTTCCTTCTGTTTCGTTCACCACGTAGACGGCGTTGCCGAGCGCCGAGAAAGCGAGCGACGTGGCCGTGGCGCCGATTTTCAGATCCTTGATCTTTGCGAGCTTCTGAACGTCGACGACCGTGAGCGTGCCGTCTTCCGAGTTGGTAACGAACGCGAAGCGGCTGTCCTTGCTGAAGTCGATCTCGTGCTGGCCTCTGCCGGTGGGCACCTGGGCCACGACTTTGAGCGTGGTGGTGTCGATCACGGTGACGCCGCCGGATTCAGCGCCGTCGTTGCCGACCCACAAGTATCTCTCGTCAGGTTGCAAACGCACGCGCGCCGGGTTCGAGCCGGTGTCGACGTTCGCGATGACTTTCCACGTGTTGGTGTCGACGA
>DASRIM010000062.1:0-15097 GCA_035649995.1 Pyrinomonadaceae bacterium
CTACCTCGTTTCGCGCGCCGAGTTGGACCACGCGGAACATCCGACCGAACGCGATCGCGCCAGTTACCTGCCTGAAAACTGGCGCGCGCTCGTCGAGTGGGGCCAACTCGAAGGCAGAGACGACGATTACGACGTCGCGCCCGGTCTGAGAATGCAGACCATCGCGGGACACAATCGTTCGATGCAGTGCTGGCGGTTGGACCGCGGCGGCAAGACGGTTTTCGGTTTCGCGGATCTCGTGCCGATGCGAGCGCACGTTCGCTTTCCATGGATCATGGGCTACGATCTCTATCCCGTCGAAACGCTGGAAGCGAAGAAGCGCCTGATTCCACAGGCTGCACAAGAGGGATGGCTTTGCTTGTTCTATCACGACGCCGATGAGCCGTTGTGTCGATTAGTTGAAGGAGAAAAAGGCTTCACTCCGGTTCCTTATCGCGGGGACGAAGCAAACGATTCATGAGCACTCTTCCACAAGTAAAAGTGGGAATCATCGGCGGCAGCGGCCTGTATCAAATGCCGGAGCTGACCGACATCGAAGAAGTCCCAGTCTCGACTCCTTTCGGAGATCCTTCAGACAAGTTCATCATCGGCACGCTCGAGGATCAGCGAGTCGCATTCCTGCCGCGACACGGAACCGGGCATCGTCTGACGCCTACCGAAGTCCCGTTTCGCGCGAACATCTACGCCATGAAACTACTTGGCGTCGAACGAATTCTTTCGGCGTCGGCCGTGGGATCGTTGCAGGAGAAATACGCGCCGCTCGACATGGTCATTCCCGATCAGTTTTTCGATCGAACCCGCGGGCGAGTGCGGGAGTCGACATTCTTCGGCGAGGGGATTGTCGCGCACGTGTCTTTCGCGCATCCGGTTTGCTCCGCGCTCGGCGACGTACTCGAAAAAGCGTGCGGCGCGGCGGACGTTGCCGTTCATCGCGGCGGAACGTACCTGTGCATGGAAGGGCCGGCGTTTTCGACTGTCGCGGAGTCGAATGTCTATCGCTCGTGGGGCATGGACATCATCGGCATGACGAACCTCCAGGAAGCGAAACTCGCGCGCGAGGCCGAGATCTGTTACGCGACGCTCGCGCTCGTGACCGACTACGATTGCTGGCATCCGGGCCACGATGCGGTGAGCGTCGAAACCGTGATCGAGTACTTGAACAAGAACGTCCGCAATGCGCAGATCATTTTGCGCGAGACTTTGAAGCATCTGAAGACCGGCGAGCGTAATTGCAAGTGTGGTTCGGCGCTGAAACATGCCATCTTCACGGCGCCAAATCTTTGGCCCGAAGCGACAACAGAGAAGCTGGAAGCGATCATCAAAAAGTATCGTTAAATCCGAGTTTCCACCGAGGTAAGCTATGAAAGTCTTAGTTCTTTTGCTGTTTATGCTTTTCTCTTTTTCCGCGGTCCACGCGCAGGGCGGAGTTCGCTCCGGGCCGGATCCGGCGACGCTGCGCGATCCCGACCTCGAGCGCGACTCGCATCACAACCTCGAAGTTGCGAAGAACTACTTCAAGTTGAAGAAGGCGTACGTCGCGGCGCTGAAGCGTTGCGAGGAGATCATCGCCGGCAATCCAAACTTCCAGAAGATCGACGAGGTGCTGTTGATGGCCGGTCAAAGCAGCGTGTGGCTGTCGCAGAACAAGGGTAAGCAGAGCCCGAATCTTTACGTGAGCTTCGACGGCGGTGAGAAACGCACGCTGACGCCCGAACAGTTTCGCGAGATGGGCCGCGACTACCTGAAGAAACTCGTCGCCGAGTATCCAAACAGCTCCTACGCAAAGCAGGCGCGGGAGGAGTTGCGTGCGCTCGAGTCACCCGCACCTTCATCCAAACAGTAAACACGGATCCTAAAAAATATGTCCCTTCTCGTCGTCGGTTCAGTAGCTTATGACAGTGTAGAAACCCCTTTTGGTAAATGCGACAAGATGCTTGGCGGTTCGGCCTCGCACTTCTCGATCTCGGCCAGTTTTTTTACTGATGTAAGCATCGTCGGCGTCGTCGGCGGCGACTTTAGCGATCAAGAGGTCTTTGACACACGCAACATCGGCACGCGCGATCTCGAACGCATCGAGGACGGTAAAACGTTCCGCTGGGGCGGCCGTTACGACTACGATCTCAACGTTGCGCACACGCTGTTCACGGACTTGAACGTCTTTGCCGACTTTCAACCGAAGGTATCGGAGGAGTCGAAGCGTTCGCGGCTGTTGTTTTTGGGTAACATTCAACCGGACCTCCAGCGCGGCGTGCGCGAGCAGATGCCTGATGCGGAGCTGGTCGCGCTCGACACGATGAACCTGTGGATCGACATGACGCGCGATTCGCTGGTCCGTACGATCCAGGTCGTCGACGTTGTGATCATCAACGACGCCGAGGCGCGCCAGTTAACCGGCATTCCGAATCTGATCAAAGCAGCGCGCGAGATCCTCCGCTGGGGACCGAAAGCGCTGATCATCAAGCGTGGCGAGTACGGCGCGGCGCTATTCACGCGCGATAGTTATTTTGCGATTCCTGCGTACCCGCTCGAATCGGTCTTCGATCCGACGGGCGCGGGCGACACGTTCGCCGGCGGGTTCATGGGCTACCTGGCGAGCCAGGAAACACTCAACGAGGACGCCATGAGACGCGCGATGATCTTTGGTTCGGTGATGGCGTCGTTTAACGTCGAAGAGTTTGGCACTGAGCGCGTACGGCGATTGACGCACGCGGAAATTAACGATCGTTTCCGCGCCTTCAAACGGATGACACATTTTGATGAGATACCTTTTGAAGTCAAATAATCTGAGATCTGAGATCTCAGATGACCGGAGGTCAACATGTTCTGCCCTGTTTGCGAAGCCGAATACGAACCTGGGATTACCGAGTGTCCTGATGACAACACCGCATTAGTCGAAGAGTTAACGCCCGAGAATTCGATCCACGACAACAGCGAAGCGCGTTTCTTGCCGCTTCACAAGCTTGGCTCCCCCGCCGAAGCCGAGATGGTTCACGACATTCTCACCAAGAACGGGCTTCGTTCCGTTATCAAGTCAGGCGGCGCGGACGCATTCTCGCCGCTGCTGTCAGCCACCGCCGAAGGCGCCGAGATCTTCGTCGACGAACGTGACTTCGATCGCGCCCTCGAAATGTACAACGCCTTTTTCGGCGGCGACACGACGCCGCTGACGGGCAGTACGATGGAAGATGACGAACTAGTCGAAGAAGAAGACGAGGAGTAGTTTTATGCCTGCCGCCGACGAGGCCATCGTAGTTTTAATGACGGCCGCAAACGGCGAAGAAGCGGCCCGTCTTGCCGACATGCTGATCGGCGCTCATCTCGCCGCGTGCGTTCAGATACTTCCCGAAATGGAATCGGTCTATCGCTGGCAGGGAAAGGTTGAGCGCCAGCCCGAGATTCTGTTACTCGCCAAAACTGCACGCTCGAAATTTGAGGATCTGGAAAGGGAAGTGCGCGCGCTTCACAGCTACGAGACGCCCGAGATCATCGCGCTGCCGATCGTCGCCGGTTCGACTCCTTACCTCGAATGGCTCAGCGCCAGCCTCAAGCCTTAACGCTTTCAGTTGGAATCTCGATATCGTCGTGCGCGACTTCGGAAAGCTCGCCGAGCGAACTCTGACTGTGCAGCACTATCTCCACGACTTCCGATGGTGAGTCGGTAACGTGAAACAACTTGAAATCGTGCTCGCTGATCTTGCCTTCAGCGAGTACGACGTCGTGCAGCCAATTCAACAACCCGCTCCAGTACTTCGAACCAAAAAGCACGATCGGGAAGTTGCGGATCTTCTTCGTCTGGATCAACGTCAGCGCTTCGAACAATTCGTCGAACGTGCCGAACCCGCCGGGAAAGATGATGAAGCCGAGACTGTACTTCACAAACATCATCTTGCGGACGAAGAAATATTTGAAGGTAAGACTGCGAGTCTGGTACGGGTTGGGACGCTGTTCGAACGGCAGCTCGATGTTGCAGCCGATCGACAGTCCGCCGGCTTCGAACGCGCCTTTGTTCGCGGCTTCCATGATTCCCGGCCCGCCGCCGGTGATCACCGCGAAGCCTTCGGCCGCCAGCAGCGCGGCTGTTTCCTGCGCCGCTTTGTAATCGTCGTCTTCGGGCTTGGACCGCGCGGAGCCGAAAATTGAGATGCCGCGATTGAGACTCGCCAGTTCGTCGAAGCCCTCGACAAACTCACCCATGATTCTGAAGACGCGCCACGGATCGGTGTGAGTAAACTCGTCCGCCCGGGGGCTCTCGAGCAGTTGTTCGTCCTGCGTTGTCCTGGGAGGAAACCAACCGCGGCGATTATCGGTTTCGTCGTCACCGGTTTTCTTCGCCATGTTAGATACCCATGATGTTGTAACCGCAGTCGACGTAGATTACTTCGCCGGTGATGCCGGAAGACATCGAGCTGCAAAGGAAGACGGCGGTGTTGCCGACCTCGCGTGCTTCGACGTTGCGTCCGAGCGGCGCGCGTTCGGCGTGGTGTTTCAGCATCGTGCTGAAATCGGCGACGCCGCGGGCGGAGAGCGTCTGGATCGGACCCGCGCTGATGGCGTTGATGCGGATGTTGCGTGGGCCAAGATCTTTCGCGAGATAACGCGTGCTCGCTTCGAGCGCGGCTTTGGCTACGCCCATCACGTTATAACCGGCGACGACTTTTTCCGCGCCGTAGTAAGACATGGAAACGATGCTGCCGCCTTCGGTCATCAACGGCGCGGCGGCGCGTGCGAGCTGTGGCAACGAGTAGGCGCTGATTTCGAGCGCGGTGAGAAACGCTTCGCGGGTCGTGTTGAGATACTCGCCGCCGAGCGCTTCGCGCGGCGCAAACGCGATGCTGTGAATGAGGAAGTCGAGGCAGCCAAACTCCTCGCCAATGCGGCGGAACGTCTCGTCGACTTCCGTTTGCTTGGCTACGTCGCAGGGAAGCAGCAGCGAGCCGGGCATCGCTTCGTTGGTCAAACCCTCGACGTTCTCTTTCAGCCGATCGCCCTGGTAGGTGAAGGCGAGCTGAGCGCCTGCCTCGTGAAGCGCCTGCGCGGTGGCCCAGGCGATGGAACGTTTGTTGGCAACTCCGAAGATAATTCCTTTTTTGTCTTGAAGCATATTCTGCTTTTTGTGCCTTTTGTGTCTTGTGTGCCTTTTGTGGTTACGCGGCCGCGCTTTCCGGCGCTGAGATGAGCGCCTTGTATTCACCACTCTCGACCCACTGCAAAATCTCCGCAACGCGCCAGACCGGGAACGGATGGCTCATTCCCGAAGTGATCACGTCGGCCCAGAAACGATCGAGAGCTTTCTCGTCGTAGTTCTTCTGGAAGTCGCGCGCCTGCCCGAGAAATTGATCGTAATCGACTCGCGAGGCGAACGTGCCGCCGCTCAGCTTCATCATCGTACGGCCGATGATGTTCGCGTCCTGCGTGACGAGCAACGCGGCGCGGTCACACGAAAGCTCGGCGCGACGCGCCCAGGCCAGCAGCGCGCCGCGCATGCTCATCGTCAGTATTTCCTTCACGATGAAAGTGAGCGGCGACGCCATCACGGCACTCTTGGCGAGAAATTCAATCAGACGCGCAGCCGTCAGGTACAGCACGTGTTCGGAATGGATGTGACCGACTTCGTGCGCCACGACTGCCAGCACTTCCTCGTCAGTCAACCGCTCGATCAGTTGTGAATACAGCACAATGATCGGCTTTTCGACGCCGCCGGTGAACGCGTTCACGATCGGGTTTTGTTGCACGAACAGTTCCGGCATGTCGACGCCGAGCGTGGTGCAGGCGATCTGGAGTTTCGCGTAAAGGTCCGGGCACTGCGTCGGCGTGACCTTGACGGCGCTCGCCGTGAAGATGACGCGGATCGCCGATTCGCCGGTGACAGCCAGCAGTTTCTTGAGTGCCGTGTCGATTCCGGGGATCGCTTTCAGCGCGGCGAGCGCGCGGCGATCGGCGGGATGGATGTACTGGTCCTTGTGCAGTCGCGCAAATTTCTTGTGCGGCTCGTCGGACAACGGCAAGCGGCAGCGTCCGCAGCGTGCGTCGCCGCCTTCGTTGCGCACCTGGTTTCGCTGGCCGCAGTAGCGGCAACGGATTGAGTTTTCGTTATCGGATATGTTGGTGCTCATAGTTGGTTGCTCATAATATCAGTGTTTGAAATGCCTCACACCTGTAAAGACCATGGCCAGCCCGTGCTGGTTCGCGGCGGCAATAACTTCGTCGTCGCGCACTGAGCCGCCTGGTTGAATCACAGCGGTGATGCCGTTGCGCGCGGCTTCGTCCAGGCCGTCGCGGAAGGGGAAGAAAGCGTCGGACGCGAGCACTGAGCCCTCGACCGGGAGTTGCGCGCGCATCGCGCCGATTCGGACGGAATCGACGCGCGACATCTGGCCGGCGCCGACGCCGACGGTTTGAGCGGCGCGCGCGTAGACGATGGCGTTTGATTTCGTGTGCTTGCAGACAGTCCAGGCGAACAGCAGCGCACGGATCTCCTCTTCGGAAGGCTGCCTCGTAGTGACGACTTTCAGATCCGATGCGTGAAGCTGGTGCGTGTCTCTTGTTTGGACCAGCATGCCGCCGCTGATCTGCTTGTACTCTGGGCTCTTCGCCGGTTCGACTGTCTCCATGCGCAGCACGCGGAGGTTTTTTTTGGTTCGCAGTATTTCGAGAGCCGCCTCGTCGTAGCCGGGCGCGATGACGACTTCCGTGAAGATCTTCGTGATCTCGTTCGCGGCGTCGGCGTCGATCGGGCGGTTCACCGCGACGATGCCTCCGAACGCGGAAATCGGATCCGTCGCGAGTGCTTTTTGATATGCGACTGCGACAGTTTCGCCTTGTCCGACGCCGGCGGGATTCGTGTGTTTGATGATGGCGCACGTCGTCGATTCGAAGTCGCAGACGAGCTGCCAGGCGGCGTCGGCGTCGACGTAGTTGTTGAACGACATCTCTTTGCCGGACAGCAGCTCGGCATTGGCGACGCCGCCACGGTCGCCAGTCAGGTAGAGTGCGGCTTGCTGATGCGGGTTTTCGCCGTATCGCAGATCCGTGGACTTGTCGAGAAACAGAAATTGACCTGTGCCGCCGAGGTAAGAGCTGATGGTCGAGTCGTAGCGCGCTGTTTGCTGAAATGCTTCATGGGCCAGGCGCCCGCGCGTTTCGAGTGATAAGGAGCCGTGGTGCTGGTTGAATTCATTGATGACGTTTGCGTATTGCGCTGATGAGGTGACGACGGCGACGTCGCGCGCGTTCTTCGCGGCGGAACGAATCATCGCTGGTCCACCGATGTCGATCTGTTCGATCGCTTCTTCTCGCGTGACGCCTTCGCGTGCGATCGTCTCGGCGAACGGGTAAAGATTCACGACGACCATGTCGATCGGCTCCATCCCGTTCTGCTGCATCGCAGCGACGTGGTCCGGGTTATCGCGCAGCGCGAGCAAGCCACCGTGAACGCGCGGGTGCAGAGTCTTTACTCGCCCGTCCATCATCTCGGGAAAGCCGGTTACGTCGGAAATATCGCGGACTTCGATGCCCGCGTCGCGCAGCGCTTTTGCGGTCCCGCCCGTACTGATGATTTCGACGTCGAATTGTTTGAGTGTGCGGGCGAAGTCGATGATGCCGGTTTTATCGGAAACACTGATTAATGCGCGTTTGATTGGTCTCATTTGGTTGGCGGCAGATTGATCATGAATTTTTGCGTGCGCGAAAAGCCGAAACGGCCGACGGAATACTTCAGACCATCACGTTTGAGGGTCACGGTAAAATCGTGTCGTCGATTGTCTCGCGCTGACTCCGCTATATAGAAACCCAGAAGATACTGACTTTTCAAATCCTCTTCGATTGCCTGGAAGATCGGCGTCAGGTCGGGCGTTTTCGGCGTCAGCGCGGATTTGGCGTTTCCGGCGAGAAAGTATTTGCCGCCCGTCTTCTCCGCGAGGTCGCGAAAGCCTTTCGCGGGCCGGCGCACTGCGAGCCCGCCGTCGTATGGTTCGAACAGCGGCAGGTGAATCACATAGAACGAGACGCGTTTCTCGAGTGCGACGTTGATGACGCTGTCCGGCCTGATCGCGCTTTGATTGTCGAGCCCGTCGCTGATGAGCACGACGATGCGGCGCTCCGCGCGAACCGGCGGCAGATCGTCGAAAGCGTTGAGGGCGTGCGCGGCGGCGTCGAATAGCGCGGTGCGCTGGTTTCGTATCGCGCGGAACCTGAACGCCGAGCGAGCGGCTTCGGTGTCCTTCGTAAACGGGAGCTCCAGCCTCGCGGTCTCCGCGAAACGAAGTACGGCGACGCTCGATCGATCGCTGAAACGAGAAAAGAGAGCGAGCGCGGCGTCTCGCTGTTGTGAAATGACTTCGTAGAGGCTGCCGGACTGGTCCAGTGCAAAGAGCATCGCGACGCGATCGGCGCCCGGAGCAAAGTAGATACCGGTAGTGACCTTGTCGTCGTCTTTCAAGGTCAGGTCTTGTTCGGTGAGCCCGGCGACGGCCTGTCCTTTTTTGTCCCTGATGCGAATCGGAAAGAGAAGCAGGTCAGTGTTGACGCGGACGACGTCGTCGTCAGCCGTGTCCTGTGCTGCGACGGCCGAGGCAGAGAAACACAGACATGCGAAAAGGCACAAATGAAGGCACAGCAGCAGGGAGGCAAGCGAAAACCGGGGAAGCACCAGCCGTTCGGCTAGACGAAAAAACGACCGAAAAGCAGGATGCTGAGAATCACGAGGATCGTGATGACGATGATCTTGACCAGACTCATGGCTAATTCCTGGGTGTTTAGGGTCCGTCAAAGTGCGCGCACAGTTTGCCATACGCTTCCGCCGCGAAGCCAGTTCACAGAATCTCTTGTGAATATCGCCTAAAAGAAGCGCAGAGTGTAAGTCACCCGCAGTCCCCGCCCCATTTCAGGCGCAAAATCCTTGATAAACGATAGATGGTTTCGGTAAAGCGTGTCTCCCGCGTTGAACAAGTTAAACGAAAGAATGTGGGCCGCGTGTCCGTGCGTGTACAGGTACGAGCCTGAAAGATTGAAGACTGCGAATCCTGCCGTCGGCGTCTCAGTCGGGAAAATGCGGTCCTGCCGGTCTGACATGACGATTTCCGGGTTCAGCAACAGGCCCTTGTAACGAAACTCCAGCCCGACACGGCCTCGCAGCGGCGGAATCCGCGGCAGCGGCGTGTCGTCGTCCGTGAGCTTGGCGTTGACGTAGTCGAGGCCCAGGTTCAGCCACACAGCCGGATGCAGGGCCGTTTCAAACTTCGCCTCCATTCCAGTGTAACGCGTCGTCGCCTGGTCGTACTCCGCGACCGCGAGCCCGTCTTCGACGTCGCCCGTGGGAGCAAGAAAGACAAAGTCTCGGATGTGATAGTAAAAGCCGCTCGCTTCGAAGTGTACGCGCTTCGACGAGTGGCGAACGCCGAAGTCGAGTCCGTCCCCAAGCTCACGAACGAGATCGGGATCGCCGATCTCGAATGCGAGGTTTCCGCGATGCGGACCGAGGTTGTACAACTCTTCGAGCGACGGTGCGCGATAAGAGTGGGAGTAGTTTGCGAACAACGCGCCGCCGCTCCACGTCGGGACGCGAACGCCGGCAGCGCCCGAGAAACCGGTGAACGTTCGGCTCGGCAGGACGCCGCGCGCGTCCGTGACCGCGGGATTGTAACGGTTCGTTTCGACGCGGCCGCCGAACTGGACCGACGCTCGTTCGAACTCGAGCGTTTCAAGTCCAAAGACCGCGAATGAGTTTTGCGTCGTCGGAGGCGCCAACGCTTCTTCGCCGGTGGCGGAGAAATCGCGGTGCATTCCCCAGAAACCAAAGCGGCCCGACAGCCGGCCCTGTTTTCGCTGATCGAAGAGGCCCTGGTAGAGAAAACTGTTGTTCTTGAAAGAGGTGCCGATCTCGCCGGTCAGCGACTCGATTTCGGCGTGCTTGTAGTTGTTGTATTGGAGCGAAAACGTGCCCGCGTTTACGAACGATCCGGTCTCACGAAAGCCTCCGCGAAACTCGATGCTGTGACGGCGCGGATTCAGTTCGACGATTTCAGCGTCCGGATCCGAAGGGTTGAATGGGATGCCGTAGCGTCGCTTGTTGAAGTTGTAGTTGACGCTAAAGAACGCCTTGTTCGGAAAGAAACCAAAGCCGGCCGCCGCGCTTCCTTCGCGCGAGAATGAGTTCTCGACGACGCCGAGCGGCGTTTTGTAATCGCCGGAACGCTGTCCGCCGCCGTTGGCCCAAACGAGCCAGCGATCGGAGCCGAATTCAACCCCGGCGCTGCCGCCGCCGTGGCCGCCGTTTGTGCCGCCGACGCCGGTGAGGTAACCGTTTAGTCCTTTGTGCGGCGAGTCGTGTCCGGAGATGGTGTTGACGACGCCGCCGATCGCGTTGCTTCCGTAAAGAAGCGTGGCCGGACCTTTGACGATCTCGACTCGCTCAATGGTCAGCACGTCCACCGGTTCAGCGTGATCGCCTGATTGAAAACCGAGCCCGCCAACTCGCCCACCGTCCTGTAGGACGAGGACGCGATCGCCGTCAAAACCGCGAATCACCGGCCGTGCCGTGCCGGGCCCGAAGCTTCGCTTTGCGACTCCGAGCTCGCCGTCGAGTGCTTCGCCGAGTGAGACGGGGCTCTTCTTTGCGAGATCGATCGAACCCAAAACCTCGACTGATTGAATCGACGTGCTGACGGCTTGTTCCGACCCGGTTGCGGTGACGGTTACCTGTTCCTGTAAACCGGCGAGCTGGATCTGAAAATCGAGCGTTGCTACGCCGCCTTTGGTCAGGTCCGCCGTCCGAACTACGTCGGGGACGCGATCGAGGTGTGCGACGACGTCGTACTTTCCGGGCGGCAGATTTGTAATCTCGTATCGGCCGTCGTCGTCCGTGCTAACGGTGCGTTTGAGTTGGAGCACGGTGATCAGAACGTTGTGGATCGGTTTGCCGTCGCCGAGCGTTGCGGTGCCCCGCAGTGTTGCTGTTGGCGTGGAAGATGATGATTGTGCCGTGGCCGGCAGGACCGCCGAGCCGAGCACGATGACTGCAACAAGAATGCGTTTGAAAACCATTTTATCTCCTGATGGTCCAATTAAGGGCTTAGCTCAGTTCATGCGGCTTGCGGTGCTCGACCGCGCGAACAATGAATGAGCTTCCGTGCAGATTGGATTAGGAGATAGCGGGTGGAGCGCGTCCGGCGGTGGCTCTGCCGCGATGAGAGAGTACGTCTCGCGGGACCGTTACCGGGATTCCGAGCTGTAGCTGTTGCGGTGGATTGACGAGCCGATACGTAATCAGCGTCGTGTTCAGGTTCTGATGTAACTGGCAGATCAGACAGTCGTTGCAACCGGCGCTGGTGCCCGCCGGGTTTGCTGTCTGCCCTGAATGCGTGACCGCTGCGACGTCGCCGCGTGAGGACAGTACACGGCCGTGGCGGTGCGCGGCGTCGACTGTCGTCGCGTAAAAGATGAAGGCAATGAGCAGCAGTCCGAGGCCGCGCGAAAACGCGCTGCGGAATTTGAACGGACTGATTAGCATGCCTGTCAATTTCGGATGTGTTAGATTTCGGGAGCGGGAGGAATTGTACTGACAGTCCGTTTTAAAACGCAATCGGTCATTCGGATTCTAAGCCTTTGGGCGGTGTTTATTTGCCTCGCCTCGATTGAGGGCACTGAAGTCCGCGCGCAAGCCCGGACTCGCGTTAAGATCACGGTCAATTCACCTGAAGAAATCGCCATCCAGGCCCATCTGTTCTCGCCGTCCCGGATGTGGTCGTTCAGAAATGCTTATGCAGGGATTTTGAAGATCGCCGAAAGGATCGATCGTTTTCGCGCGAACGGCGTGTATGTGCGAATGATCGCTATGGGCGAGTTTCGATCGTCAAAGGACGCGACACAGATCGATTACGTGGTTCGTTTCCGGCGTCCGTCTCCTGCTGAAGTGGCGCACGTGTCGTGGCTAACCGAAGATCATGGGTTCCTGATGTTTGCAGATCTGCTGCCGCAGGGGCTGGAAGCTATTTCGGTTGAAATCGCAGTTCCAAACGGTTGGATGATTCAATCTGCAATTACTCCTGACCTTGACGGTCTATATCAGGTTTCGGAACCAGACGACGCAATCTTCTTTGTTGGCCGTTCAATTCGGAAGTCCGCGAAGAAAGAATTGGACAGCTATGTCACAGGAACGTGGCCGTTCAAAGACTCGCTTGCCGTCAATGCCGCGTCACGTGTGTTGGACAAGTACGTGACGCTGACCGGATTCAAGTTGCCGGCGAAGCCCGTCGTCATGATCGCGCCGCTTCCGGTCGCCACGGGCTCTACAAAGTGGCGCGCACAAACACGCGGCTCGACCGTTCTACTGCTGATGGATCCGCAGGCGCAGATCGCGAACTGGAAAGGTCAACTCGAGATCATATTCACGCACGAGGTGCTGCACCTGTGGGTGCCGAATGCGTTGCCGCTCGAAGGTGACTACGACTGGTTCTTCGAGGGCTTCACGCTTTACACCGCGCTGCTCACCGCACTGGAATTGAAGGCCATAGATTTCAAGGAGTACCTCGACACGCTGGGGCGCGTTTACGATTCTTACGTTTCTTATCCGCATGATCTTTCGTTGATTGAGGCATCAGAAAGACGTTGGACTAATCCGTGGCCGGTAGTTTACGACAAGGGGATGTTGGTGGCGTTCCTGTATGACCTGATGCTCAGGAAGGAGTCGGCAGGAAAAACGACGGTCGCCAATCTCTACCGCGAGTTGTTTAGCCTTCCCGCTGACCGGGTGAATGCAAATAAAGTTATAATCAGTCTGCTGACTTCGAGTCCGGCGGCCCGCGAACTCGTAAAGAAATACGTGGAGGGCAATCAGGAACTTGAACTTGAACACGTCCTTCAAGAGCTTCACGCCGGTAAGCCGCGGTTATTGAAGTCACTCGGATATCGTTAGGAATGAAAATGAGATTCATCAAGCTACTGATCCTCTTCGCGTTGCCAGTATTGCTGGCGGGCTGCCAAACACTCGCCTCGAAAAACAGCACCGGAGTGGTGGTCGCGCGACGGGCGCAGATTCGCAGTTCCACGGCTGTCGTGGCTGCGGACCTTTTGCAGGTGAACCGCGGAGACGTAGTCGACATACTCGATTCGACCGACGTCACCGATCCGAGTGACAACACTCGAAAAGAGCGCTGGCTGCGCGTCAAAGCACGCGACGACGACGCGACCGAAGGCTGGATCGAATCCCGAAACGTCATGCCCGACGACGTTCTCGAAGCTTCGAAAAAGTTGCACGAGGAAGACAAAGACGTTCCGGCGCAAGCGACCGGCCAGCTTCGCGCGAGCTCAAACCTGCGTCTGACGCCGGATCGCAGCGGCAACGAAAACATCATGATGAGGCTCGACAGCGGCTCGAGTTTCGCGATCATCAGTTGGAAGCGCGTGCCGAAGCCGAAATCGTCGGAAGCAATCGAAAGCGACGTGGCGCCGAAGGCGGGCAGCGCGCAGCAAAGCGGCGGCCGTCCTGGCCGGCAGGCCGATGAACGCGAAGAGCCGGAAGACACAAACGAGCTTTGGTACAAGGTGCGACTCGACCCGATTGCCTCGCCCGCGCCCGCTGGATGGATCTACGGTAAACAGGTCGAGCTCGCGGTGCCGAGCGATATTATTTTCTATCGCGGCGGCCGTGAATTCGTCGGCTGGCAGCGGCTCGACGGGGACAGCAAAGAGAACAGCGCGAGCGACAAAGACGCCGCACGCGAAGCCAGACCCGGAAGTTGGCTGATACTCGAGAAGAGCAGTTCGAACCAGCGCACACTCGACGAGCCTGACTTCGATCGCATCTACGTGCTCGGTTACGACAAGCGCAATCAGGAACATTACACGGCGTATCGCAGTCCGGATCTGAGAGGGTTCCTGCCGGCGAAGATCGAAGGGCAGGGAGACAACAAGTCGTTCACGCTGCGGTTGCAGGACGAGAACGGCGGAGACCCGAAAGAGGTCCGCTACACTCTGTACAAAGATGCTCGCGGAGTGTTGAAAGTGAATGCTCCGAACGTCGCGCCGAGCAAGCGCCGGCGATAGAATTTTTTTGGTTGATGCCTGGACAACGCGGAAGGCATAGAGGCATCTAACGTCAGCCGGATTGATAGAGCCCCTCACGCATGCGGGCTGACAATCGTGGGCGGCGCCGGATTTTGCTAAAAGCAGATTGGGTGCGCATTGGGTGATTGACAAGAAAATTTTAGTCCCTATAATGCCCATTCCTCTTTGACAGGAACGGGCGTGCGGGGATTGAGGATTGTTGGCGGCCAGAAGCAACATCCGCGGTTCCGGCGGGTTCGTTACAGGATGTAACCGGCGCGGTGTCTGTGGTGTCTATCAATGAAGCGGCAAAAGAAGAGCCGCGGCAATGGAGCGGCGAAAGAAAAGCCGCAAGTCGCTTGACAGAGTTAGGCTCGTTGGTTAATATCCCCGTTTGCTTGGGGCGAGTTTGAGTCGTCTGTAAGGCAATCCAAATACAATTTGGAGATCGATCTTTGAAAACTAGATAGAGCGTGTCCGTTTCAAGACCTTTGAGAGTCAAACGCGAGCGATAAAGTTCGCGTCTAAAACTCGCAAGAGTCATTATCGAAACTGAACAAAAGACCAGTAATAGATAATGTTCCAGAGAACAAACTTATAACGAGAGTTTGATCCTGGCTCAGAATCAACGCTGGCGGCGTGCCTCAGACATGCAAGTCGAACGCGAAAGCTCCCTTCGGGGAGCAAGTAGAGTGGCGCACGGGTGAGTAACACGTAGGTAATCTACCTTTGGATGGGGAATAACACCGAGAAATCGGTGCTAATACCGCATAATGCAGCGGCACCTAATGGTGACAGTTGTTAAAGCGGGGGATCGAAAGACCTCGCGTCTAAAGAGGAGCCTGCGGCGGATTAGCTAGTTGGTAAGGTAATGGCTTACCAAGGCGATGATCCGTAACCGGCCTGAGAGGGCGGTCGGTCACACTGACACTGACATACGGGTCAGACTCCTACGGGAGGCAGCAGTCGGGAATTTTGGGCAATGGGCGAAAGCCTGACCCAGCAACGCCGCGTGAAGGATGAAATCCCTCGGGATGTAAACTTCGCAAGAACGGGA
>DASRIM010000063.1:0-8027 GCA_035649995.1 Pyrinomonadaceae bacterium
CGCTCGAAGAGGCAAACGCAATCGAACGCCGTGCTTTCGAGCAAACCAACCTGATCCGCGTTCAAAACGGCCTACCCGCATTCAAGTGGGACGCCGACGTCTGCCGCATGGCGCGCGACCATTCCGAAAACATGTCGCGCGACGGTTTCTTCTCGCACACCACGCCCGACGGCAAGCGGCTTCGAGACCGAGCCCGTCTGGTCGGCATCCTGGGTTTTTCGGTGCTCGCCGAGAACATCGCCTATAATCAGGGCTACGAAGATCCGGGCGCGTTCGCGGTCGAGAGATGGATGCAGTCTCCGAAGCACCGCGCTAACATTCTGTCTCCGGAATTTCGTGCGATGGCGATTGGTTCGTTTGTCGCCCCTGATGGTTCGGTGTACCTGACGCAGACATTCATAACGCGGTAGAGTTGCTGAAGCTTCCTTCGTTCGCCAAGATCAACTGGACCCTGCGGATTCTCGGTAAGCGGCCTGACGGATATCACGAGGTCGTTACCGTCCTGCAAAGCATTTCCCTGTGCGATGAGCTTAGTTTCGAGGTTCGTGAGGAGCCCGGGATCTCGTTGACGTGCGATGATCCCGGGATACCGACGGACGATTCCAACCTGATCGTTAAAGCCGCCAGGGCGCTTCAACTAGATCAAGGCGTCAACATTCACCTGACGAAGAGGATTCCTGCAAAAGGTGGTCTGGGAGGAGCGTCGTCGAATGCGGCCGTGACGCTGCTGGCGCTGAATCATCTCTGGAAGCGGGAACTCAGGAACACGGATTTGCTCCGCATCGCGGCCGGGCTAGGCGCCGACGTGCCCTTCTTTTTGATTGGAGGAACTGCCGAGGGACGAGGTATCGGAACAGAAATCACTGAAGTTGCAGACGCGCAGAAGTCGCATTTGATCGTGATAACTCCCAACGCAACCGTATCAACCGCTGATGCTTACGCTTCCTTGACAACTTCCGACTCGGCCTCTATTCTTTCAAGTTCCTTTTCGGGACCAGTTTCCGCTGATAGCGGCCAATGGTCTCTGCACAATGATTTTGAAGTAGTGATCTTTGAGATAGAACCTGAAATCGAGCGCGCCAAAGTTGCGTTGGTCGATGCAGGTGCGCGGGGCGCTTTGTTGACTGGAAGCGGCTCGAGCGTGTTTGGTATCTTTGACGACGAAGCAGCGCGCGATCGGGCTTTGGGTAATCTCAGGTGCGAGGCCGGGTGGAGGGTTTTTCCCTGCCACACGATTTCACGCGCTGAGTATCTTCAAGCAATGGGTCCTTCGGGGTTCCTGCTTTTACGCTCTCTTAAAAACCGGCAATCAGATACTGGGGCGTAGCCAAGTGGTAAGGCACCGGTCTTTGGAACCGGCATTCGTTGGTTCGAATCCACCCGCCCCAGCCATTTCTTTGTGTGATCTGTGATACCGATCACTCGCGAAAAGCTATGAGCACAACCGGCGGCATCAAGATCTTTTCCGGAAATGCAAACCCGAAGTTGGCGGAAGAGATTTGTCGCCAACTGAGTTGTGACATGGGGAAGGCGTATCCCGAACGTTTCTCGGACGGCGAGTTCAACTTTCAGATCGACGAGAACGTTCGCGGCGGCGATGTTTTTCTGGTCCAGCCGACCTGCCCGCCGACCGATGCGCACCTCATGGAACTGCTGATCATGCTCGACGCGTTTCGTCGCTCGTCAGCGTCGCGCATAACGGCCGTGATCCCGTATTACGGTTACGGCAGGTCCGACAAGAAGGACCGCCCGCGTGTTCCGGTTTCCGCAAAGCTCGTTGCGAACCTGATTACGACTGCCGGCGCCGATCGTCTGCTGGCGATGGACCTGCACGCCGCGCAGATTCAAGGGTTCTTTGATATTCCGGTGGACCACCTGTACGCGGCGCCGGTATTCATCAACTATTACCAGGAGCATTCGCTGCCGAACCTGACGGTCGTCGCTCCTGACACCGGCGGCGCCGAGCGTGCTCGCGCTTACGCGAAACGGCTGGACGCCGAACTCGCGTTGTGCGACAAGCGCCGCGAGAAAGCGAACGTCGCCGAAGTGATGAACGTGGTTGGCGACGTGCGCGGCCGCAGTTGTTTGATTGTCGACGACATGTGCGACACTGGTGGTTCGTTGACGAAAGTGGCGCGCGCGTTGAAAGAGGCGGGCGCCGAACGAATTCACGCGTGCTTCACGCATCCGGTTTTTTCCGGCCGCGCAGTCGAGTTACTGGCTGAGTCGGACATTGAAAAGATAATCGTTACGAACACGATTCCGCTGCGCGACAACGCGTGCGAGTTAGAAAAAATAAAGGTACTTAGTATCGCGCCGCTTCTGGCGAAAGCGATCAAGTCGATCCACGAGGAGACTTCGGTTTCTTCGCTCTTCGTTTAGCGAAGGGCAAACACTGATGGCTTAAACGAAGACCATCAGCGACCTGTGGCAAACGCCGCGGGTCGCTGAAAGTTTGTGAGGAGAAATCATGGCGGAGAAAAAAGAGTTCAGGGTGCAGGCAAAACAGCGCGAGGGCCGCGGCAAGAACGACGCACGCCGCGCTCGCCGCGACGGGATGGTTCCCATAACGCTTTATGGAGCCGGCGGCGAGACGGTTGCTGCTGTGGCTCCATTGCGTGATTTAGCCGCAATCCTTCGTACAGAAGCCGGCCGTAACACGATCTTTACGATTGATATCGAAGGCGTTGGCGAGAGTGAAGTGATGTTTCACGATCGACAGATCGATCCGGTGAAAGGCCGGTTGATTCATGCCGACCTGACGCGTTTGGTGAAGGGCCAGAAGATTGAAGTGACTGTGCCGTTGCACCTCACGGGCGAGCCGGTGGGCGTCCGAGAAAAGCAGGGCGTGCTGGAACAGGTTATTCGCGAGATCGACGTTCGCTGCCAGCCGCGCGACATTCCCGATTCGATCGACGTCGACGTCACGAACCTTGACGTACACGACACGCTGCACGTCTCGGACATCAAGGTGGGCGAAGGCGTCGAGATCCTGACTGACGGCGACCACGTGATCGCGACCGTCGGTATCGTGAGGGAAGAGGTCGCCGCGCCGCTGCCGGGTGAGGGTGAAGAGCCTGTCGAGCCCGAAGTCATTGGCAAGGGCAAGAAGGAAGAGGAAGGCGCAGAGAGCGAGTAATCAGTGCTCATTGTTGGTCTGGGCAATCCGGGTGAGGCTTACGCGAAGACGCGCCATAACCTGGGGTTCATGTTGATTGACAAGTTGGCGGGCGATGAGGGAATTGCGGTGAAGCGTCGCGAGTGCCAATCGCTCGTCGGACAGGGCCAAATCGAAGGCACTGTCACCAGGCTCGTTAAGCCGCAAACGTTCATGAACTTGAGTGGACACGCGGTTTCATGTCTGCTCGCGAAAAGTGAGCTCGACGTTAAGCAGTTGGTCGTAATTTCAGACGATCTCGCGTTGCCGCTGGGAAAGATTCGCATTCGCGAGCGTGGTTCGGCCGGTGGTCACAACGGATTGAAGTCGATCATCGCCGAAGTTGGGACCAACGAGTTCGTCAGGTTGCGGATCGGGATTCAACCCGATCATCCGATTTCGGACGCGAAACGGTTTGTGCTCGATCAGTTTTTGGCGACTGAGCGGCCGTTAGTGGAAGAGACGATTGCAAAGAGCGTCCAGGCAGTGCGGACGATCATCAGAGACGGCGCTTTAAAAGCGATGATGGAGTTTAATTAGATGCAAACCAAAAGACAGTACGAAGTGGTCTTCATTGTTGACCCGACCGCGGACGAAGAAGTGTCGAGACTCACCGAAGGGTTCACGCAGATCGTTACCGATCAGGGCGGCACGATCACGAAGGCCGAGACGATGGGCAAGCGCCAGCTCGCCTACGAGATCAATCACCACAAAGACGGCACGTTTGTGCTGATTGAGATTGAGGGCTCGGGTCGCGAGATCGCGGAGCTCGAACGCCGTATGCGCGTAAACGATCGCATCCTGCGCTACCTGACGGTCCGCGTCGACGAAGATCGCCGCCGTGCCGAGAAGTTGAAAGACCGTCGCGCTCGCAAGGCCGCGAAGCGTCCCTCGCACCAGGGCCAGGGCAGTGGTCCAGCGCGTCGAAGCGCGATGATGGAGTTTGCCGAGCCCCGCGGCGAGTAAGTTTGATCCACAGTTAAGAGGAAGATTATGTCAACCAATTATGAAGACCGCCCGCGTGGCGGCGGCTACGATAGTGACGATGACGGCGATAGACGGCCAATGGGCGGACGCGGCGGCGGCCGGCGCATGCACCGGCGGCGCGTTTGCCGTTTTTGCATCGACAAAGTAGACCTCATCGACTTCAAAGACGTGCGGCTGTTGCAGAACTACCTTCCCGAACGCGGCAAGATTTTGCCGAGACGAATTTCCGGTAATTGTGCGACGCATCAGCGCATGCTGGCGGAAGCGATCAAGCGCGCCCGCAACATCGCGCTCCTTCCGTACACGACCGACTAAGGGAGACGACAGAAATGGCACACACGAAAATACTCTTGCGCGAAGATGTGGATGATCTCGGCGCGCGCGGCGAGATCGTCAGGGTCAGGGCAGGTTACGCGCGTAACTATCTGCTGCCTCGCAATCTCGCCGTCGAAGCGACTGCCGGAAACGTGAAAGGCATCGAGCAGGAACGCGCGGCGCTGTTGAAGAAGGAAGCGAAAGAGCGGGCCACCGCCGAGGCGCAGTCGCAGCAGATGGGCTCACTGGTCCTCGAGTTCAAGCGGAAAGCCGGCGAGCAGGGCGCGTTGTACGGCTCGGTCACGTCGATGGACGTGGCGGAGGCGCTGAAAGAGCGTGGCTACGAGTTCGATCGGCATCGCATTCACATGCGCGAGCCGTTGAAGCGATTGGGTGAGTACACGGTCCCCGTTCGTCTCCACCGCGAAGTCACGATCGACTTGCAGGTGAAAGTCGTTCCCGAGGGCGAGGTCATCGTCGGCCATTTGTCGCCGGAGCAGGAAGCCGAACTGGTTGCTAACACAGATAAAACGGATGATTCTGTGTCAGCCGAATAAATCTGTGATTAAGTAGGAGCATGGCGTCCCCTGATCCCATTCGCGACCCAGCATTTGAGCGTGCATTACCAAATAGTTCCGAGGCCGAACGCGCCATTCTGGGCGCGACGCTGCTCGACAACGGCTTAATCAGCCAGGCGATCGAACAACTCAAACCCGAAGACTTTTACGTCCCCTCACATCGACGTATCTTCGTCGCGATGATCGCGCTGTTCGAACGCGGCGCTGAGATCAATCCGATCCTCATCGGCGAAGAGCTCAAAAAAGAGAACGCGCTCGAAAGCGTTGGCGGCGTCAGTTTCATCACCAACCTCACTTACGGTCTGCCGCACTCGACGAACATTCTTCACTACGCGAAGGTCGTCAAAGGCAAGGCGATGCTGCGCCAGTTGATCAAGACCTCCAACAAGATCACGCAGGAAGCACTCGCCGAAGAAGACGAACCCGAGATCATTCTCGATCACGCCGAACACTCGATCTTTCAACTCGCCGACGAACGCATCCGCCAGGGCTTTGTTCACGTAAAGCCGATCGCGGAACAACTGCTGGAGAAGGTCCAGGAGATGGAAGGCCGTGCGGCCGTGTTGACTGGTCTCACCACGGGTTTTCAGGATCTGGACAAGATGACTTCCGGGCTACAGGCGGCGGATCTGATCATTCTCGCGGCTCGCCCGTCGATGGGAAAAACGAGTTTCGCGTTGATGCTGGCGGAGAATGCGGCGATTCATGCGGGCGCGGTCGTCGGTGTGTTTTCGTTGGAAATGTCGAAAGAATCGCTCGTGATGCGCATGCTCTGTTCGCAGGGCAACATCGACGCGCAGCGCTTTCGCAACGGTTTTCTTTCGCGGCTCGAATGGGCGCAGATCGCGAAGTCGCTCGGCATCCTCGCGGACACGAAGATTTTCCTCGACGACACGCCCGGAATATCCGTTCTCGAGATGCGCGCCAAAGCGCGCCGGCTCGCAGCGGAACAGAAGCGGCTCGATCTGATCATCGTCGACTACTTGCAGTTGATGTCAGGATCGTCGAAGCGCGTGGAATCGCGCCAGCAGGAGGTGTCGCAGATTTCGCGCGAGCTGAAAGGGTTGGCGAAAGAATTGAACGTGCCGCTGGTGGCGCTTTCGCAGCTCTCTCGCGCGCCGGAGTCGCGGTCCGATCACCGGCCGCAGTTGGCTGACCTGCGCGAATCAGGCGCGCTTGAACAGGACGCCGATCTCGTGGCGTTCATCTTCCGCGAGGAGCAGTACAAGACTCCCGAGGAACGCGACGCGATGCCGGAAGATCGAAAGAACGTTGCGGAGCTGATCATCGCCAAGCAGCGCAATGGTCCAACGGGCACGGTCGACTTGCGGTTCACGCCGTCGAGCATGCGTTTCGATAATCTGTATCGCGAGTAAGCTATTTAACTCACACGTCAGCCTACCTCATGAAATGCTTTGTGGGATTTTCGCATTGTAATGAGGAGCGGATTGTAGTCGTGGTCCGATTCGCATTACCAAACTGACATTTTTGATAGTCAATCAGCGAATTCTCTAAGGAGCTAATTATGCCCCACACTGGTGTGTTTTCCTTTCTCGGCAACGAATCAAACCTCGCTAGCGACACCGACGATTTTTTGCTTCTCAAAGCCGGTGTTGCGGATGAAAACGCCGCAAAGGCGCAAGCAACAAGTTTCCTCGTTGACATCAAGAAGTTTCGACAGAACCAGAGGATTACCGTCGAAGGCGCTACGAGTTCACTGGGAACTGTCCGAACGATCTTGATGACCAATGCGTCGGCAGCTGCATTGCCGTTGGGGTTTGCCCGTTCGGCGGCCGGTGCCCGAAAAAAAACCAAAAAGAAAACTCGCTCCTCCGAGAAGGCTCGGAAGTCGAGTTCCAAAACAACTGCAAGGGCAAAGTCTTCAAAGAAGAAGATTGTAAAGAAGGCCCGGGCGGAGAGCCGCACAAAAACAAAGGCGAAGAAAACTGCTTCGAAAACAGCACGGAAAAAATCGAAGTGAGTGTAAATTCCTTTTCCCAATACACATTCTCAGGTATCACATCATGGCCAAGAACTCTACGACTCTTCCTAGTGTCCTCTCCATTATTCTGACTGTTTCGCTTTGTGCGCCGATGACCAGCGTGAGGGGCCAGGCGAAGAAGAAGCCAGACCAACAACAAAGTGACGCAGCGAAGCTTATCGAAGACCGAACCGGCAACGGCATCTTTGTAGATAACCCAAAAGTCTATGACGACAGTTCACTACAGTTGATGCTCAACAGCGCCCGTGCACGTCTCGCCACTCTTCAGGCGATCGACCAAACCGGTCTGCTAAGTCGAATCGGAGCGGTCACCGGAGCATCTCTGAGTCAATCTGCATTGGGAATCTCTATCACCGGGCCTCCGATTCCGCAGTCGGTGGTCACTGATAACGCACCGACTGGGTCCACGACCAGCAATGGATCAGGGGTCGTACAGAGTAGTACGACCAGCCTTCCGGTGCAGGGAACCGTAACGACCAACCCTACACAGATTGCGTCGCCAGCGACTGCCCCTGCAAACGGGGGCCTCACTATGCCCACGCCTTCAATTTCCGCATTGGATGCGCTGAATGAACAGATGCAGCTCACGTACGAGATCGCGAATCTCCAACTCTTGCTGGAAGGCTCATTGAACGACCGCTACGTCAAAGGCACCCGGCTGATTAAACCGAGAACAACTTTGGGTTTCCCGGTGACGATCTCATCGCTACCTGCCTACAAGGATGCCGTGGCCGTCGTCGAAGTGCAGGTCACTAATCCCGAGGTCAATTTCAACCCTGACGACAAGCCTGCGGTGACAGCACTCTTACCAAGAGAACGAACTTACAACGTCGCTGCATTGACTGACAGCATGACCTCGATCGGTGGCGGAGTGGTGACAAAGGTTATAAACGGCGGCTTCTCATTCCTTAAGGGTCGAAAGAGTTATTACATAGTTCAAGATCAGGATACTCTGGCCAGTATGCAGGCACCCGCTGCCAACAATGCG
>DASRIM010000064.1:0-12281 GCA_035649995.1 Pyrinomonadaceae bacterium
CCACCAAAGCTCCTCGAAAAACTCCCGCCCAGGCCCAGCCTTAACATGCTCGAGAATCTCCGAAACGCTGCGACGGCCGTCGATCGCCTCATAAATCCGCTTCTGCTGCTCGTCTATAAACAGGTAAAGATCCTGAAACAGATGCGTCTGGTTCACCAACACTCCCGCGGCGCCCGGCGGCAGCCGATCCTGAACGCAGATGGTCCAGGGACGGCGGATCGGCACGTAGTTCAAGTATCGCTCGTCGTCGAAACGAACGCGCGATCGATCGCTATCACCCGAAACAGCCACGAAATCGTGATTGGTGATCAACCCGCGCCAGAGCTCCATCGCCGCATACTGTTCTCGCTCGGGAAGCGCCGCCAACCTGGCGGCATGAGGCGTCGACGAAATCGCGCCGCAGTGCGGTGAGTACGTCGCCTGCCAGTACCAGCGTCCCAACTTCAAACCGGCGCCCTCGAGAAACTCGTAAACCTGCGGCACCGAATACGTCCGATCGCGCGGATTCAAAAGCGCATCGACGAGCGCGCCCGCATCCAGCGCATTCCTCGCACCCCGCACCATCGACACCAACGGATGATGTTGCGGCAGTTCCCGCAGCGCGGCGGTGAGATCGTTGATCTCCTGCGGCGACGTCCCGATGCCAAGCATGCGGCAGTACTCCTGAAGCATGTAAACACCGGTGCGGCCGTACGGCGCATAGACCATCAGGTACATCGCACCATCGGGTTTCAGCACGGACCGGAGTGCGCGCAACCCGGCATCAGGATCCGTCAGATGGTGCAACACGCCGGTCGAAACGATCATGTCGAACTGATGGTCCAGCTCGGCGACATTCTCGATCGGGAGTTGCTTCACTTCGAGGTTTGTCAGGTCGTACTTCTGCTTCAGCGCCTCAGTGTGCTCGAGACTCGTAGGACTGATATCGATCGCCGTCACGCGTGCCGCCGGATGCGTGATCGCAAACTTTGCCGACTGCCACGTCCCACAGCCCGCGACCAGAACGTCGAAATCCGCGCGATACTCCTTGTCAGGAAACAGCAGGTGGAACTCCGCGCGATGGACGTTCTCGTCCTTCCACATATCGCGCGCGCGATCGAGATTGTCGATTGGAGGCGGGTAAGGATGATTAGTGTAGAACTCACCAATCGGATCCTTACCCGCAACAGATTTAAATTTCATTGCCATTGCCGTACCTGAGAGTGGGGACGGCGATTATACTCACAGAACTGCATTTCTGGCGATGACTTCGCGATAGAAGTCGGCGCTCAACTTCGGCGTGCGCTTTTGTGAGGCGTAGTCGACGTAGTGGATCCCGAAGCGGTTCGTGTAACCGTCGGCCCACTCGAAGTTGTCCATCAGGCTCCACAGGAAGTAACCACGCACCGGCACGTTCTCCGCCGTCGCCCGGCGCAACTGCGTGAGATAGCTGCGCAGATACGTGACTCGATCCGTGTCGTAAACACGGCCGTCCGCCGCCGGCTCATCCGAAGACGAACAGCCGTTCTCGGTGATGTAGATCTCCTTCGCACCCCAGAGCTTCGCGACGTGACGCGGTCCCCAGTAAAGCGCCTCAGGCGTGACGTACAACCAGAACGACGGCGCGTGCGGAAACGACTTCGGATGCTGAACTTCAACATAACCAACCGGCGAAGACTGATCGGCGCGCACGAACCTCGCCGTGTAAACATTGATACCGACGAAGTCGAGCGGGCTCGACATGATCTTCAGATCTTCAGGAGTAAACTTCGGTGCGTCGGCGCCCGCTGATTTCAAGTACCAGTCAGTGTACTTCCCTTCCATGATCACGGTGAGATACTGCGCGTTCATCTCGCGCATCGCGGTCTCAGCCGCTTTGATATTTTCCGGCGTCTCGAAAACCGGCGCCGGGATCGTGACGTTTTCAGCGATACCGACCTTCGTCCCCGACTTCGCGCTCGCGCGAATGGCCTGAACGGCGAGACCATGGCCCAACACTGCGTGATGACGCGTTTGGTTCAACCGAAGCCCGGTGAGTCTCAGGCCGGGCGCGTGTACGCCCCAGCGATAACCCACTTCGATAAACGCGCCGAACTCGTTGATCGTAAAAATGTGCTTGACGCGATCCGTGAGTCCCGCCGCGACGTGGCCCGCGTAATCGGCGAAAGCTTTCGACGTGTCGCGTCCTTCCCAACCGCCAAAGCGATCCTGCAACGACTGCGGCAAGTCCCAATGGTACAAGGTTGCGAAAGGCTGTATGCCGTTCGCTAGCAACTCGTCGACGAGGCGGTTGTAGAAGTCGAGGCCTTTCGGGTTTGCTGGTCCATCGCCGTTGGGAAACACGCGCGGCCACGCGATCGAGAAGCGATACGCTTTCACGCCCAACGCCTTCATCAACTGCACGTCGGTTTTATAGAGATGATAATGATCGTTCGCGACGTCGCCGTTGGCGTTGTTCACGACTTTTCCGGGTGTGTGTGAAAACGTGTCCCAGATCGAAGGACCGCGGCCATCTTCCTTTACCGCGCCCTCTACCTGATACGAGGCGGTTGCCGTGCCCCAAATAAAGCCGCGCGGAAAATCGCGGCCCGCATCGCCGCGAGCTGCGGCGGTTGTTTGAGTGGCGTTGCCGGTACCGAGGGTTGCACCGAGTGAAGGCAACTCGGTCGACGCGGCGAGCGCAGCACCGCCCGCAACTTTTGCGAATGTCCGTCTCGAAAGCTTTCTCCTCAATCTTCTGTTCCTCCTGTTTTTCTGAGTGGGCGCGGATATTCTAACCTGAAAACCGTGTTACTATCTCGAAACCACTTGACCAACCTTTGCAGGACCGGAGGCTGATCCCTCATGCATCCAAGGCGTTCGCACTTTCTTGCGTTCATCCTGTTACTGACGTTTGCCGCCGTAGTTCACGCGGACAAAGTTGACGACTTCGTTAAGGCCCAAATGGAGAAACAGCATCTTCCCGGCGTCTCCATCGTCGTCATTAAGGACGGGAAGATCGTCAAGATGGAAGGCTATGGACTGGCGAATATCGAACTGAACGTGCCTGCGCGTCCCGAGACTGTTTACAAGATCGGATCGGTCAGCAAGCAATTCATCGCCACCGGCATCATGCTGTTGATCGAGGAAGGAAAAATCAGTCTCGACGACAACATCGGCAAGTTTCTCGAGGGCACGCCCGAGTCGTGGAAACCGATCACCATTCGTCACTTGTTAACGCATACGTCCGGTATAGTCCGCGAAGCGCCCGGCTTCGATCCGTTGAAGATCCAGACCGACGCGGACGTGATCAAGACAGCGTATTCACTGCCGCTGCGATTCACGCCCGGTGAGAAGTATGAATACTGCAACGTCGGCTACTTCACGCTCGCCGAAATCATCAGCAAGGTCAGTGGAAAACCGTGGGGCGACTTCCTCAACGAACGCGTGTTTACGCCACTCGGAATGACCGCAACACGCACGACGACCGTCACTGACCTCGTTCCTAATCGCGCGAATGGATACGTCTGGCGAAACGGCAAGATGCAAAATGCGACGATCTTTTTAGCACTGCGGCCGAGCGGCGCGTTTCTGTCCACCGTCATCGATCTGGCCAAGTGGGACGAGGCGCTCAACAACGGCAAACTGCTGAAGCGATCAACTCTCGAACAGATGTGGACACCGCTGAAACTCAATGACGGCAAGTCTCATCCGTACGGTTTTGGCTGGCAGTTGGAACCAGTTAACGGACATAAGCAGGTGAATCACGGCGGCTCACTGCCGGGTTTCCGCGCTCAACTTGCTCGATTCATCGACGACAAAGTGACGGTGGTCGTCCTGACGAACGGCGACAATGCCGACGCCGCCAGGATCGCGCAGGGGGTCGCCAATTTCTACATCCCTGGTCTTCTTCCTGACCGCAAAATGACGCGAGTTGACGGCAAGATTCTCGACGGGTACGCCGGGCAGTATCAAGGTACTGTCACCGTCTCGATCACGCGCAACAACGAGAAGTTGATACTCAAACAGGGCGAAGAGACTTTGGAACTGGTGCCGGAGAGTGAGACGAATTTTTTTGTAAAAGACGGCGGCCGCACGCTCTTCAGCTTTGTAAAAGACGCGACGGGTCAGCTTCATCTCGCGGGCGTGCTGGACGGTAGAGAGATCTGGCGACTGAAGAAGGTTAAGTAAAAACGAGCCATGGGTAAACAAGTCAATATTTTGTTGCAGACTACTATTCCGCCGATCGACGACGACTGGAACATCGGTCGATTTTCTCTTCTGCGCGATCATCTTGCATCGCTCAAAGACGACGACAACCAGCCGCTCTACAACGTCACCACTCGCGATCGCCAAACCGATCCCGAAGGCAACGACGCAGTGTTGAGCAATCTCGACAAGACCGATTTCGACGAGCTCTGGCTCTTCGCGGTCGATACGGGCGACGGATTAACGGCCGCAGACTGTCAGGGCATCACGAGGTTTCGGCAGCGAGGCGGCGGGATTCTGACGACGCGCGATCACCAGGACCTCGGATCGTCGCTTTGTACGTTAGGCGGAGTGGGCCGCGCACATTTCTTTCACACGCGTCATCTCGAGCCGGATTCGTCGCGTCACGTCGCCGACGATCGCGGCACGCCGGAGATCTTGTGGCCCAACTACCACTCCGGCAGTAACGGCAACTATCAGCGCGTCACCAGGGTCGAACCTGTTCACGAATTACTTCGCAACCCGAAAAATGCTTCGGGTGTAGTCGAGTACTTGCCGGCGCATCCGCACGAAGGCGCAGTCGGCGTGCCTGACGATGAAGATCACGCGCGCGTGATCGCCACGGGCGTGAGCCAGGTGACGAACCGCCCGTTCAATCTCGTCGTCGCGTTTGAGCGAGCGGCTGATCGGCATGGAAACACACTCGGCCGCGCAGTTGCCGAGTCGAGCTTTCATCATTTTGTCGATTACAACTGGGACGTCGACAAGGGTTGCCCAACGTTCTTGCTCGAGCCGCCCGGCGATCAGATCAAACGCGAGCCAGACAAACTCACGGACGTGAAGGTCTACGTTGAAAACCTGGCGCGCTGGCTCGGCGACAATTAACGCGGCCGCCCGGCTTGCGGCGTGAACTCTCCCAACGTCGCGCGTACCTGCTGTTCTCTACCTTCGCGCCTGACCGAAAGCGTAATTTCACTTCCCGGCGCAGTGTTCGCGATCATATTGCGAAAGGTGTTCGGCTCGGTGATCTGCGTACCGTTCAACGCGGTGATGACGTCACCCGGACGAAGACCGGCGCGCTCGGCGCCGCCTCCAGGCTGCACTTGATAGACCACCACGCCAGGCCCTTGAGTCACGCCCATGTTCGATGCTTCTTCCGACGGTATCCGGAGCACCGTGAGCCCAAGTTGTCCGCGCCTGACTCGGCCCGTATTCACCAACTGCTCGACCACGCTGCGCGCCATGTTCGAAGGTATCGCGAAGCCGAGACCGATGCTGCCGCCCGAAGGTGAAAGTATTTGCGAGTTGATGCCGATCAACTCGGAGTTGGTGCTGACCAGCGCGCCGCCGGAATTGCCTCGGTTGATCGGCGCGTCAGTTTGTAAAAAATCCTCGAAGCTGCCATTGCTCAAGCCGGTCTGACGGCCCTTTGCGCTGATGATTCCCATCGTCACCGTCTGTCCGACGCCCAGTGGATTTCCGAGCGCCAGCACCACGTCGCCCACGCGAACGCGATCCGAATCGCCCAACGTCAGCACCGGCAGGTTACTCGCGTCGATCTTCAACACTGCCAGATCGCTGGGCGGATCCGCGCCTACGAGTCTTGCATCGAACGAGCGATTGTCATTGAGGTCGACCTTGATCTGTTCGGCGCCGTCGACGACGTGATGATTGGTCAGAATGTAACCATTCGCGTCGATGATCACGCCTGAGCCAAGACCTTGACGTTGTTGCTCGGCCGGCGGCTGCGCCTGTCGTTCGCCGAAGAAGCGGCGGAAGAACGGATCGTTCATGAACGGAAACTGCTGCGGTTGCCGTACGCGCATCTGCGAGTGAATCGTTATGACGGCCGGCGCGACTTTGCTAACGACGTCCGCATACGACGAAACCGGCATCAACGCCGGGTTCGGCGCCACCGGCGCCCGCGCCGCGCTCGGAGCATTCGCATCGCCGGACGTCAAACGAAAGTTCTCGCCGCGATCGCGATTACATGCGCCCAGCACAGTAACAAGGATCAGCAAACTACTTATCACCGTTGTCTGTTTTCTCATCGTCGTCCTCGTCGTATTTCCGCCAGTTCGCGGTTCAACTGTTCTATCCGTCCGACCAGATCGAGAATGACCGCGGCGCCCGCAAAGTTGACGCCCAGATCGCGTCGCAGTCTTTGCATGCGGCGAAGCTGGACCACCACACGCCGCGGCACCAGCGGCTCGTCCGTTCCGCCCTCGACCGTTTCGATCAAACCCTGACGGGCCAACCGCACGACGAGGGAATGCCTCGCGCCAACTGTTTGGGCCACCACCTCGCAACTCACGGGTTCGTCAAGATCTGCATCGCCTGGCCACATGTCATTAACTCCGCGGTTGAAATCGCGATACGCGTTTCAACTCTTCGAATAAGCGACGTTCTTCAGCGCTGACGTCCGTTGGGACGACGATCTTCAGGCGCACGTATTCGTCGCCTCTGCCGCCGTTTCGTTTATTCAATCCCTGGCCGCGAAGACGCAGACGCTGTTCGCTCTTCGCGCCCGCCGGGACCGTCACTTCGACGCGGCCGTCGATGGTCGGTGCTTCCACCTTCGCGCCCAGCACTGCTTCCCACGGTGCGATTGGTAATTCGACTTCGAGGTCGTCGCCATTCACTCGGAAAACCGGGTGCGGGCGTAGTCGAATGTGGAGATACAGATCGCCGGCCTCGCTGCCGTTGCTGCCCGCGCCGCCTTGTCCCGCGAGACGTACGGTTGATCCATCGCGGACACCCGCCGGAATGTTTACGTCGATTGTCTTCCCTGACTGCATCTGCAACGTGCGACGCCCACCCTGATGCGCCTCTTCCAGTGACAACTCGAGCTCGGCTTCGACGTCTCGTCCACGATCGCTGCGCTGACCGCGGCCGCGCCCGGCGCCTCTGAACAGTTCTTCGAAGATGTCGAAACCGCCTTCGCCCGACGTTCGAAAAGAGCCGAAGTCGAAATCGTTGAAGTCGAATCCGCCGGCGCGCGCACCTCGTGTTGATCGTTGTCCCGTTGGGCCTTCCCAACCCGGCGGCGGTGGTCCGGCTCCCGCTTTGACCGCGCGCCAGTTGTCGCCGTACTCGTCGTAAAGCTTGCGGTCCTCGGCGTTGGAAAGCACGTCGTAAGCTTCCTGCACCTGCTTGAACTGTTCTTCGGCGCTCTTGTCGCCCGGGTTCAGGTCGGGATGATACTTGCGCGCCAGCCCGCGATACGCCTTCTTGATGTCGTCGTCGGACGCGCCCCGCTTGACGCCGAGTAACTCGTAATAATCTTTGATCTTTGCAGCCATCGATCGTCTCTAGTTTGTGGGGGAATTGAGCGGGGAAAGAACACAATGCGGGGCAACTATGACATCGCGTTCGCGTTCGGATGGAGATTTTATCCCGGCGCGCGCCCGGCAGCTACTGCCCGACTTGCACGGACAACATCGATACCGATCCGCCGTCCACACCGTCAACCGGAAACGTAACAGCCTCGCCTTGTCGATGCGTGCCGAGCACGTAGAGCAGCGGCAGGTAATGGTCCGGCGTTGGAATCGACAGGAGAGCATCGCGTCCGAGACTCTCGTAGTTGATCAACGGCTCGAACTCACACGCCAGGAGCTGATCTCTTGCCGCCGTTTCGAAGCGCACCGCCCAATCGTACGGATCGGGAATGTGTTTGCCCCAGGCGTACGCGTGAAGATTGTGGACGATGTTGCCGCTGCCGGCGATCAAGACGCCTTCATCACGCAACGGAGCAAGCCGTTGTCCGAGTAGAAAATGAAACTGCGGCGGCTGTGTCTTGTCGATACTTAATTGAACGATCGGCACGTCAGCTTCCGGACAGACGTGGCGGAATACCGACCATGTTCCGTGATCGAGTCCCCACGATTCGTCGAGCTCGACGGGTAACGGCGCCAGCAGGTCCTGTACTCGACGCGCGAGTTGCGGATCGCCCGGCGCGGGATACTGCACTTGATACAACTCGCGCGGAAAGCCGCCGAAGTCGTGAATCGTTCGCGGCTCGGTGTTGGCGGTCACGAGCGTCGCGGGCAGATACCAGTGAGCGGAGATGCAGAGAATCGCGCGCGGGCGTGGAATCGTTTTTCCGATGTTGGACCAGGCGGCGGTCCAGTCGTTGTTCTGGAGCGCATTCATCGGGTTGCCATGCCCGAAGAAAATGGCCGGCATGGAATTAGTCATAATTGTCGTCGCGGCTCGTCGCTGTTAGCTTATTGCCAGGCGATCGTCACGCGGGCGCCGCGCTGAAGTCGACCAGCAGCGGTTTCTTCCCTTCCTTCGCTTCCGCAAGTGCTGCATCAGCGTCCGTTTTCCATTGCACTTTCATGATTGTCTCCTTGGGTACTTATCTTAATCGAAGTTTGCGCCACTCTGTAGCGAAGGCGTAACAAGGGGAGATCTCGACGACGCGAACGGCGGTTGCTTGTCAGATGCGCTCGAGGTTCTGCAAACTAGTGTTGATTCTAATGAGCAGAGCAGCACAGCGCGACGAACGTGAGCGAAACGCAGTCCTGTCGATGCGCCATGTAGCCAACCAGGCTTTCTCGCGCGCCGCGGGCGCTCCACTGATTGACGGCAATAGCGTGCGGTTGCTGAAGGACGCAAAGGAAAACTATCCCGCGTGGCTCGAGGCCATCGCCGCCGCCGAGCGTTACATTCACTTCGAAAGCTACATCATTCATGAAGACGAAGCGGGCTGGGTTTTCGCGGAGGCGTTGATGGAAAAGGCGCGCCAGGGCGTGCGTGTTCGGCTCGTTTACGATTGGATGGGTGGGTTCAGTACGACCTCGCGTTCATTCTGGAAAGTTTTGCGCGCCGCCGGCGTGGACGTACGCTGTTACAACCCTCCGCGTTGGGACTCGCCGTTAGGCTGGCTGAGCCGCGATCATCGCAAGACGCTCACGATCGACGGAAAGGTCGGCTTCGTCACGGGTTTGTGCGTCGGCCGAATGTGGGTCGGCATGCCTGAAAAGAAGATCGATCCATGGCGTGACACGGGCGTCGAGGTGCGTGGTCCATCGGTCGCCAACATCGAACAGGCGTTTGCATACGTTTGGAACATGATCGGCGATCCGCTGCCGGCGGATGAAATTGCCATCGGTCAGGCGCTTCCGGAAACAGGCGGCGTCGCGCTTCGCGTGGTAGCGAGTGAACCGGCAAGCGCGGTGATGTTTCGTGTGGACCAACTCGTCGCGACGCTTGCGCGCGAGCGGTTGTGGTTGACTGATGCTTACTACGCCGGCACGACGTTGTACGTGCAGTCGCTTAGAGCAGCCGCGAAAGACGGCGTTGACGTTCGCCTGCTCGTTCCGAACGCGACCGACATTCCGTTTTTGAAAACGCTGTCGCGGACCGGTTATCGGCCGCTACTCGAAGCAGGCGTGCGCGTTTTTGAATGGAATGGAACGATGCTGCACGCGAAGACAGCGGTCGCGGACAGTCAGTGGGCGCGAGTCGGATCTACGAACCTGAACCTGGCAAGTTGGTTTGGGAACCTCGAGCTCGACGTCGTCATCGAAGACGTACCGTTCGCGATGGAGATGGAGGAGACGTACCTGCGCGATCTCGAAAACTCGACTGAGATCGTTCTGGATGCGAAACACAGATTGCGCGCGCCCCGGCATTCGGGCCAGGCGCGGCCGGCGATGACGAGTGGCGGCGGGGCCAGCGGGCGTGCTGCTGCCGGTGCGATTCGTATCGGCAACGCTGTGGGAGCGGCGTTCACCAATCGGCGAGTGCTCGAGCCGGTGGAGGCGCGTCTGATGTTCCTCGTGGGATTGCTGCTGCTTGGTCTGGCTGCAATCGCGTGGTTCTTTCCGGGCGCACTGGCGTATCCGCTCGTCGTCTTGCTTCTCTGGATCTCGGTCGTGCTTGTGTATAAAGCGTACAAGCTGAAGACACAGCAAAAAGAACCAGCGGTCGATCGCGAGAGAGTAGCCGGCGCTCCGCAGGCCCACGATTGATTTCGAGTTACTCGCCGACTGTAAACTCCGCCACAATAGGCAGATGATCGGAGGCCGCGAGCGCGAGGCGGCTGCGATGGACCGTGACGCGTTGCAGCTTCAACGCGGAGTTGTAGTAGACGTGATCGAGGTGGAGGATCGGAAACACGCCCGGATACGTGCGTGCCCTGCCAAGACGTTGTTCGGGTTCGGCACTGTTCAAGTGAAAACACATCAGCCGCGTAGTCACGCCTCGCGTCCATTCGTTGAAATCACCGAGCACGATCTTCGGCGACGAAAGGTCCGAATTACCGCCGATCGCTTCAAACAACCTGTGCGCCTGGTAGCGTCGCTCGAAAAAACCCGTGCCGAGATGCACGTTAAATATCTGAACAGGTAGTCGTTCCCTAGCGGGCGGCGTGACTGTCACCTCGAGACAACCGCGCGGTTCATACCTGCGCCACGTCAGATCGTGGTTCCGATCCGCAACGATCTCGAACCGGCTCAGTAGCGCGTTGCCGTAAGCGCCGCCTCGCAGCCTGCGATTCTCGCCAATGCGAAAGTCCATTCCCAACTCTTCAGCGATCGAATGGACCTGGTTGTGTTCGCGCGCCGCTTCATCCATGCCGACAACTTCCTGAAGCGCGACGACGTCCGCGTCGATCTCTCTCAACACGTCCGCGATGCGCTTCGGCCGCACACGCCGATCGAGTCCCTGGCACTTATGAATGTTGTAGGTTGTAATGCGAAACGACGACACCCTGATTCCCCCTTGCGCCCTTGCCCTCGTGTCCGCTCCATCTTAAACCACGGAATGGTCCGATAAAAATTCTTGACACGACCTGAACCTCGGGAGTATAGGTTTACGCCTCAATCAACAGTTTGCTCTCTAACCGGCGCGATTCGAAACTCAACAAGGAGCGCGTATGCCAACAAAGTCGTCGAAGAAATCGGCCTACAAGGCAACCTCAAAAAAACCGGCAGCAAAAGCGTCACTGAAGAGCCTGACGTTGCCATCCTCCAAAGTTAAGATTCAGTTCTCTCCTAACTTCGATAAAAAGAAACTGGCGGACCTGACTCGAGAGCTTTGCATGAATGAAAAGTTGGCTGCCGAAATGCGGGCCAACCCGACGAAGTCGCTGGCGGAAGTCGGCATCATTATCAACGACAAAGACCGGCGCAAAGTCAATGACGAAGACATTCTCGCCGCGATGGGCCATCGTCCGGCTGCCATCGGCAAGGTGGGCACCACGTTCCTGGGCCCGCTCGTCGTCGTTCTGGTGATCGTAGGCGTTATCAACGTTCCGGAACCGGCGTACTGACCGGTGATTGACTAATTAAACTTAACCGCAGCGGCGATATTCGGGGGACCAGAATAATGCGTCGTTCCAATCAAACTACGCCCTCACGAGGCCGTAACTCACGTTCAAAACGAAGCGAACCCGCACGCGTCAAAAGCACGCCTGCGCCCATCGCAAACTTGCCGGAGCGCAAGGCTGACGCAGTGTTTATCTGCACGCCGGTCATGGACATGAGCCGCGGCCGGCTGCTACCGGCGATGCAGGACGCGCGTCGCGACAGTCCGCACCTCGGAGTTTTTCTGCTGCTCGGTCACCTGAAACGCGCCGGCATGGAGTGCGACGTGATGGATTGGGTTTCCAATCCGGAAATGACTTGCGACGAGCTCGCCGCTGCCGTCGCCGATTACAAAGTCGTGTTCTTCAGTTCGAATTCGATGAACTGGGGCGCCGTGCGGCTCGCCGCCACCGCCATTCGCAAGACGAACCCGTCAGTCAAACTCTGCATCGGCGGACCGCACCCGACGATGTATCCGGAGTCGGTCGAACGCAGCGGCCTCTTCGACGCTTACTTCAGGGGCGAAGCCGATCGCTACATCGCGTTGATCTACGAAGCACTGATGAGCGGCAAGCGGCCGCGGACGATGCCGCCCGGGCTCTGGTTTCGAAGTGCCAGTCTGACTCGTCCGGAAGTAAACCTTGAATACAACCTGGTCGAACTGGATTGGCGAGTCGATTACGAAAAGGTATTGGACCAATCGTATCTGACGCTGCCTGTCGAGACGTCGCGCGGCTGCAAGTATCGATGCGCGTTCTGTTCGATTCCGTCGCAGACAAACTGGCGCTCGTATCCGGTCGA
>DASRIM010000065.1:0-7584 GCA_035649995.1 Pyrinomonadaceae bacterium
GCGATGTCGCCGAGCGGCGCCGGCCGGAACTCAGCGTGCGACGCGAGAAAGCCGGCGATCTCGGGCGTGTCGAGATAACTGACCACGCCCTGGCTGCGCCCCCAGTTGTAACCGTAACCGTCTTCGGAAACGAGGTCCCACCACAATCGCATCTGCGCCGTTAACGACGGGCGCAGCTTGTCGAGAATGTCTTTGCGTCCGGCAATCTCGGCTGCTTCCCAGATGTAGCGAGCGTACTCGTTCGAGTAACGATCGTAACGTCCCGTCGGCGGCGAGTCGTCGGCGTAAATCGCGCCATCGTTGAACTGGACGGCCGCTCGATCTAGCAACTTGTCGAGAAAAGCACGATCCGTGGAGATCCCGAGTTCAAAATCGATCGCGGCTATACGAGCAGCAACGCCGAGATAATTGTCCGGCAGGTTGATCACCTTGTTCGCCTTCGGATCGTAGAACCGTTCGGGATTGAGCAGCGAGCGCCACGCTTTCTGCTCGTCAGGCGTCATTCCCTGCCACAGCGGATTAGTCTTCAAGTCGCGGCCGAAATGGCGCAGCGCCAGCGCCGCGTAGAGTTGCGAAAACGCTTTGCTGCCCGCGCGTGATTCGATCAAACCGATCTGGGCCACCCACTTCGCGATGTCCCTTCCGGCGAGCTCGCGTTTGCCGGTCGTCTCGGCGTACGCCGCGAGTGAACGCATGAACGTCCCCCACGAAAACTCGCCGGTCGTCGGCACGCCCAGCACTCGCTCCGGCGGCGGATCGAGCGTGCTGATCGCTGAGAGATGCACCGCCAACTCGCGGCCGAGAAAGTCGTTGACCTCGTCTCGTAACGCAGCAGTCGAGACGGTGCTCGCCTGAGCGCTCGCTACGAGCAACAGAACACCAATCAGTGAAAATTTAAGCGCCTGTCTCAAAACGTTAGCTTTAAACCAAACTGGATGTTTCGCGGCGGTCCCGCGGTCGAGATCGTTCCAAACGACGCGTTGCTGAGATTGTTCTCCAGGTCGCGGAAGTTAGTGCGATTGAAAGCATTGAAAATATCAGCCTGGAACTGTAAGCGGAACCTCTCTGTCAACTCAAACCGGCGCCGCAGCGAGAAGTCCCATGTGTGCGCGCCCGGCCCCTGGAGCGTTCCCACTCCGCACGTGCCGCGCCGCGTGTCGGGCGCAGGCGCGAACGCCGCGCGGTTGGCCCAATTGTTCGGTCCACGCTCGCCGTTCGGGACTAATTGATCGGGACTGATGCAGTCGGCGCGGCGGTTGCCGAATACGGAGTTGCCGGTCGCGGTGACAGTCAGGTACGGCCCCGATTGCAGCCGCGTGATGCCGCTGACTTCGTAGCCGTCGAGAATCGCCTTCACCCAACCCTGCGTGCGGCTAAACGCCCTGACGCTGTACGTGTAAGTCAGCGCGAAAACATGACGACGATCGAACGTCGCCGGTCCGTAGTTGAACTTCTTGTTGAATGGATCTTCCGGGTTGTCGTTGAAACCGCTCGCGTCCGTCAACACCTTGGACCACGTGTACGACGTCGTCATCAACAAGTCGCCCTTGCGCTTCGCGCCGTAAAGCTGCATGCCGTGATAGTTCGACGTCGCATCGCTGAGCCTCATGCGAATCGCGGTGTAACCCTTGAACGGACGCAACGCGTTTGCGTTCACGTTCGGTCCGGGAGGAATGTTGTTGCGAATCTGATCGAACGTCGGCTGGTTGATGTCCGGCTGGCGAATCAGGTGACGGCCAAGGTTTCCGACGTACGACGCTTCAGCAATGATGCCGCGCGGCAACTCGCGCTGAACGCTCAAGCTGTAGCTCATCGTGTACGGCGTGTCGAGATCGGGATTCACCGCGTTGATCTGCGCCCATGGCGCGGCCGTTGTCGATCCGCCGGCGATGTTGCTCAGGTTCGCATTCTGAAACTGCGCGCTCGTCGCGTACGGCGGATTGCTGAGCGACGGGAAGATCAGGTTGCCTTCGATGCGATCGTAGTACATGCCGAAGCCGCCTCGAATCGACGTCTTGTTGTCGTCGAATGGAGAGTAGGCGAAACCGACACGCGGCATGACGTAGTGATGTCCTTCGTACAATCCGCGCGGCGCGCCGGTCGGCACCTTCAGCACGTCCGCGCTGTTGCCTCCGGGCACGCGTCCGAGCTCTTCCGGAGGCACACCGTTGCCGGCGCGAACTAGACCGTTGAAACGATTGCCGCCTTTGCTAGTGTCGATGTTGCCGTTCGCCAGAATCGTGACTGCCTGGGCGGGGTCATAACGAGAAGGATCGAAGTTCGCAAGATTGTTGGCCTGCGTGTAGATCGGCTGTCCGAACTGATAACGCATGCCGAGCTCGAGGCTCAATCTGCGGTTCACTTTCCAACTGTCGGCAATGAACGCTTCCGTCTGCGTGAAGCGGAAGAAGCCCATCGGGTCGAGCGCTTGCTCGCTGTACGTGCGGAAGTTGCCGAGCAGCGCGTCGGCGAAGGCGTTGTTCGACGTGCGATTGTTGCCGCTGGTGTTGAAATCGACCTGTCCGGCGTAGGTGGTCCGCGCGTTTTGATCGATGCGGTTGCGCGTCACGGAAACTCCGGTCTTGAACGTGTGGTTGCCGCGCACCCACGTGATGGTGTCGCTGAAGTTGATGTCAGTAGTCGGCGAGAGCAGCGAGCGAGCCGCGCCGAAGAAACTCGCGAAGCCCGTGATCGTCGTGTCGGGAATCGAGTTTTCGAACCTGCCGCCGCCGGTGAAGAGTTGCTGGAACTGGAAGCCGTACGTTTCGCGCTCCCAGAGATCGCCGGACGGCGGAATGCGTTGGGCCACCCACGCGCCGGTCGCCTTCGCTTCGTTGATGAACGTCGGCGTCACCAGCCACGTGTGTGAAACCTGAACCGACGTTCCCGGACGCAAGCGGAAACTTGGAATCGTCGGCAACTGCGTGTTAATGAACGTGCCGAACGGATCGATCAACTCGTTCTTGTCGTGGATGTAGCGTCCATAGACCGTGTGCTGCTCGTTGATCTTGTAATCGATGCGCAGGAGATCTTCCCGATAGTCGAGCGGGTTTGGCTGCTGGAACGTGACGTTGTTGCCGACCGGACTGTTCGTGAATGCTGTTGCGAGACCGATCGCCGTGCGATAGACCTCGGAGATGGCGCGGCCGTCGACAGTGATTCGATTCGTGGGGATGATGTTGCGCAGGGCGACGTTGTTGCCGCCGAAGCAGCCGGTTCGAACCGCCGGGGTCGTGACGTTGCCGTTAGTAATCACAGGAGCAACGCAGGTGTTGGCGGCGTTGTTCGGATCGCGCAACACGCCGTCGTCCGCGGTGCCGACGACTCCGTCAGGGCCGCGCAGACGTAGCGAAAAATCGCCGTTCAACTCAGCCAGCGAGGGAACGATGCGGCGCTGTGGCGCTGAGAGCCGGCGAATATATTTCCACTCCTGGCCGCCGAAGAAAAACAGCTTGTCCTTGAAGATTGGACCACCGACGCTGTAACCGAAGTTGTTGAAGCGCAGCGTTGGCCGGACGGGCGCGAAGAACGGGCGCGCGTCGAGTTTGTCGTTTCTGAGAAATTCAAAAGCGCTGCCGTGAAAGTCGTTGCCGCCGCTGCGCGTGACGAGACTCACTTGCGCGCCGGAGTTGCGGCCGTACTCGGCGGAGAAGTTTGAAGTCTGGATTTTAACTTCCTGAATGTAGTCGATGCCGACGTTGTTGATCTGGCTGGCGTTGCTGCCCGATTGAAGGTTGAAACCGCCGTCAACCGTCACGTTGTTCGTCTGACCGCGGTTGCCGTTGATCGACTGGTTGCCGGTGGCGAGACTCGTCGTCAACTCGAGCTGATCGTCGTTCAGCAGCGCCACGCCGGGAACAAGCGAGAGAAGCTGAATGTAGTTCCGGCCGTTGAGCGCGAGGTTCTGCACCTGCTGGCTGTCGATCACGCGAGCGACTTCGCCGGACGTGGTGTTTACGGTCTCGCCCGCGATGCTGCTTATCTCGACCGTTTCCGAAACCTCGCCGACTTCCAGTTTCAGATCGACTGTCAGTCGCGCATCAGCCGTGACGTTCTTCCCCGAGACGAGCGCTTTCTTGTAGCCCTTCGACTCGGCTTCGATCGAGTACGTACCTGCGGGCAGGTTCGTCACCGTGTAGAAACCGTTATCGTCGGTCATTGCCGTGCGTTCAGAGTTGTTTGCGCTGTTGATGACTCTGACGGTCGCATTGGCGACGGCGGCGCCGTTCGCGTCCTGAACGGTGCCGGAGATGCGTCCAACGACTGTTTGGGCGAACGTGGACTGAGAGGCAACGATGATGACTGAAAGTAACCACAGGAGTGGCAGTCGGGTTTGGTTAGCGTCGCGCATCGATCCAGACCTCCAGGTGATGAAATTAATCTAGGCAACCATCGGGGCCGCGAATGCGGGCGCGGCAACCAGGGCCACGGCGCCGCGCAGACGCGGATGCTCTTCCGCGGGCACGATGTGGATCTCAGTGGCGCCGCCGAAGTCAGTCAAAGTTCTTTCACGCAAAGCACTGCGCACGATCGGTTCGATCAAACTCCACGCGGTCGTTATTTCGCCGCCGATGTAAATGCGCGCCGGATCGACGGAGTTGACGATCGAGGCGAGACCGAGGCCGAGATAACGCGCGGTGGAGTTGATCGCCGCCAACGCCTTTGCATCGCCGGCGCGAGCGCGCGCGATTAAGTCTTCAACGGTGAAACTCACCGTCTCCGCTTCACGCGGCCGCGGATCCGAAAGGTCCCGCCCGAAGTAACGCGACAACGTCGCCAGGTTCGAAACGTACGCCTCCCAACAACCGGTCGCTCCGCACGAACATCTTGGACCATCGATGCTCAACGGCACGTGACCAAACTCGCCTGCCGTGTTGTGACGCCCGCGCATCACTTCGCCATTCACCACGATGCCGACGCCCACGCCGTCCGAGACGCTGACGAACACCGAATTTCCGGACGCGACGACGTCGCTGCGCGTCGCCCACAGTTGGGCCAGCGCGCACGCTTTTCCGGAGTTCTCGATGTGGACCGCGATTCCCAACGCCGTCGTCAGCGGATCGCGCAGGTTCACGTCACGCCATCCGAGCGTCGGCGCGTGCAACACGCGGCCCAACGCCGGATCGACCATGCCGGGAACCACGACGCCGACGCCTTCACACGCGCCTACTTCGCCGAAGTCGGCAAGCGTCTGCTTGATTCGGCGCGCGAGCTCTTTCGTCAACACGTCGATGTCTTTACTCGTTTGAAAACTGCTGACGACGCCCAACTGCTTGCCCATCAAATCGGTGAGCAGGATGTAAGTGCGAGACGCGCGAATGTCGACGCCGACCACGCAGCGCTGGCGCGAATCGATGTAAAGGAACGTCGGGCGGCGGCCGCGTCCGACCGCTTCGCCGAGCGCGCCTTCGAAGATCAGCGACTCGGCGAGCAGCTCGCTGACGAGCAGACTGGCGACGCCGCGCCGGACGTTCATCAGGCGCGCAAGGTCGGCGCGGGAGATTGGCTGATGGGCGCGAATCAGGTTCAGCGCGATCTGCCGGTTAATCTCGCGGCTGGTGCCGCGTCGAGCCACTTTGAAGTCGTGCGGGTTGATCTTGCGCATATGTACCTAATTAAGACTTATTAAGAAAACTTGGAAGAAACTTACTGCTACTTCCCCGGAAACGCTGTGAACGTGGATAAGACGGAATTTGTCTAAACGCGGAACATATACTCCCGTGCCTCCGCGCCTGTCAAGAGTTTTTATTGTTTTAAGGCGCCGCAGGAGCGGCGGACGACCAGCTCGGGAGGGATGGTCACGTGCCGGTTTTTCGCAGTAGCGCGCGTGCGCGCCGTCTTCCGCCCATCGATCAGTTCAAGCAGCAGGCCGGCGGCCGCCTGACCCATCGCCGCCGTCGACCAGGAAACCGTCGTCAGCGGCACGCGCAGCATGTCGCCGTAGTGAATATTTCCCGCGCCGACAATCGCGACGTCGTTTGGCACGTTCACGCCGGCCTCGTGCAGCGCTTCCATCGCGCCGATCGCCGCCGGGTCGTTAGCGGCGAAGATCGCCGCCGGCAAATCGCCCTCTGCGATCCAGACTTTCATCGCCTCGTGACCGTCAGACTCGGTGAAGCCGCAATCGCGCACGAGCCGCTTGTCAACACGCAGTCCGGCGTTCGACATCGCTTGCTTGTAACCCTCGAGCCGCCCCTGCGACGTTGAAACGTTCGTGCCGCGCAGATGGCCGATCCGTTTATGGCCCAACTTGATCAAGTGCTCGGTGGCGAGGATGCCGGCGCGCACGTCGTCGGGAGTCACGGCCGGGCAGCGCAAGCCCTCGAGCAGCCGATCGATCAGGACGATCTTTCCGCCTTCGTTCAACAGACGGCGGTAAAACTTCGCGTCCTTCGCCGCCAGCGCCGACGCGACGATCAGCCCGTCGGTCCTGGACCACAAGGCTTCTATCTCGTCTTGCTCCTTCCGTGGTTCTTCATCAGTACTGCAAATCAGGTTCTGATAACCCGCGGGCCGCGCCTGCGACTCGACGCCGCGACAGATCTCGGCGAAGTACGAGTGCATCAGATCCGGAACGACGATACCGATCAGGTAGGAATGTTTCGACGTGAGCGCGCGTGCAAACTGGTTCGGACGATAGTTCATCTTCTGCGCGGCGGCGAGGACGCGCGCGCGAGTTTCGCTATTGATCTCCGGATGATTGTTGATAGCGCGCGAGACCGTCATCTTCGAGACGTTCAACGCACGCGCGATGTCTTCGAGGGTGACGGGCATTTGTGGTTACCGTGTGCGCCAGCGATCGACCGCGACGGCGATGACGATGATTGCGCCGATGATGATCTCCTGGACGTAGTTGGGCCAACCGACTTGCTGGCAGCCGTTTCGCAGAAACGCCATGATCAACGCGCCGATCATCGATCCGAGAATACTTCCCTCGCCGCCGCTCAAACTGCCGCCGCCGATCACCACTGCCGCGATGATGTCTAACTCCGAACCAGCCGCGACTGTCGGATCACCCTGCCGCAAACGCGACATCTGCATCACGCCGGCGAGGCCGAACAACAACCCCGCCAACCCATAAATCCAGATCTTCAAACGATCCGTCGCGATACCGCACGCGCGCGCCGCAGCTTCGTTCGATCCGAGCGCGAAGATGCGGCGCCCAAACACCGTCTGCCGGAGCACGACGGCCGCCAGCACCGCCAGCACGATCGTGATCCAAACGCCCGGCGCGACCAGCAGCCACGACGGATTCGGAAACATGACCAGCAACTCGTTCAACCACGTCGACGGCATGTTGACCGTTTGCTGGTTCGCCAACCACTTGGCGACGCCGCGGCCGATGCCCAACATTCCCAGCGTCGCGATAAAAGGAACGACCTTCAGGCGCGTGATCGCGAACCCGTTGATGACGCCAACCAGCCCGCCGACGGCGATTCCGATCGCGAGGGCCAGCGACGGCGACATGCCGGCGTTGATGCTGAGAGCAGTCACGACGCCGGTCAGCGCGATCGTCGAACCGACGGCGAGGTCGATACCGCCGCTGATGATGATCATGGTCATCCCGATCGCGCCGATCGCCAC
>DASRIM010000066.1:0-17997 GCA_035649995.1 Pyrinomonadaceae bacterium
CACGTAATCTTCGGGTGTTTGGCTCGCATCGCCGAGTGGAAGCGTATCGTTGGTGAAGTGGTCGGCGCCGCGAACACAGATCTCGACCAGATCTCGAGTCGAGAATCTGTTGAGACTCGCGCGCGCGATCTCCTGGTGCGAAAGATCGCGGCGGATCAATCCGGCGTTTGCCTGGCTGACTTCGACGAACGTCTCGCGCGTTCGATGATGCGGTACGCGCGCGACGTCGAGACTCGTGTATGGATTGCCCTGGCGCAGAATCGGAATGTGAAGCATCAATACACTCCTTCAACCACGTTCGCCTGCAATTTCGAGAACGGCCGGACGTTGCGCACGCCGTCCCACGGATACTCATCGCACGGCGGTTCGCGCTCGGCTTCGTCGCGCTCCAGGAAACGCGGCATGAAAAACTCTTTCGTCAACGTCGTCAGACGGACACGCCCGGTTTCGCCGTAGCCCACTACTCGATCCGGCTCGTCAGGATCGACCACTTCGACCATCGCGCGCGGCATCGGCGGATAGTAAATGATCGCGTAGTTGTCTTTTGGATCACGTGGTTTATGTACGGCCAGACCCATCAAAGTGTTGCCATAAGTTGGCGCGAAGTACGCGCCTTCGAGCAGTTCCTCGACAGCGAAGCGGTGAAACTGCGGCGTCATCTCCGTTCCGCCGCAGAAGACACCCGTGATGCCCATCTTCTTGAGCGACACTTTCTCGCAGAGCGCTTCGAGAAGTTTCGGCGTAGTGAAGAGGCAGCGAATGTTGTCGTGCGCGCGCAAAAGCGTGAGGCCCTGTTCGACGACGTGCTGTTTGTACTGTTCGGCCATCTTCGGCTGGCCCATCTTCAACAGCTTGATGACCCAGCGCGGATCGAGGTCGACCATGAAACAGATGCCGCCGCGATGTTGGGCCAGGTGCTCGACCGCAAGACGCAGACGCCGCGGGCCGGTCGGGCCCAACGAGAGCCAGTCGGAGCTGCGCGGGAAAAACTCGTCCGGCAGCGTGTCGCTAAAGGCTTCGTAGTCGAGACGAAAGTCCTCGATGTTGATGCGCGACTTCGGAACGCCAGTGCTGCCGCCGGTCTCGAACGTATAGACGGGCCGGCTGGCGTAACCTTTCGGCACCCAGCGGCGCACCGGGCCGCCGCGGAGCCACTCGTCCTGGAAGAAACCAAAGCGTGAAAGATCGTCGTACGTCTTGATCTCTTTGCGTGGATCCCACGACAGATTTTTGGCGTAGTCCAACCAGAAAGGACAGCCGGTCTCGGGATCGAAGTGCCACGCGACAACTTCACGAACCCACGCGTCCAATGAATTGCGAGTTTCGGGTTTCATCAATAGTCTTTTAGGGGATTGTTTTTTCAGTTTCTCGCATCAAGTCGATAAAACGAGGATCGGCTCGCAGCCGCGCCAGGTGTGGATCGACGCGCACGAAAGTGAAACCGACGGCGTGTTCGCGTTCGGCTTGTTTGAGCCAGCGAAACGCGTTGTCGAAGTCGCCGAGCAGCGTGTAGATGATGGCGATCTCATAGGCCGTGACCCAGTTCTGATTACGCTTGCCGAGAATCTCGTCGAGAATGGCTTTCGCTTCTTCATGTTTTCCGATGGCGGCGAGCACGTGAGCGCGCTTCGCGTGGGTCGTCGGCGTGTCGCCCGCGAAACTACGTTCCTGCTCGAATGCTGCCAGGGCTTCATTATGCATGCCCTTCAACTCATAAGCCCAACGCAGGACCGTGTGCGCCGCAACCGCGCCCGGATCGAGATCCAGCGACTTGCGGCATTGCGTGATGCACTCGTCAAACTTACCGGCGAGAAACAGCACGTTCGCGACCGCCGTGGCGATCACGGCCGACTGCGGCGAGATTTGTCGCGCGCGTTCGATCTCGGCGTACGCTTCGTCGTGACGGCCCATGGCCGAGAGACTATAGGCGTACCAGCGATGGGCCACCTGGTTTCCGGGTTTCAATTGGATCGCGCGCCGCAGTTCGCGCTCGGCTGAAACCCAGTCGCGATCGTAGTGCAGCCGGACAAACCCGAGCGACGCGTGCGCTTCGGCCAGTTGCGGATCAGCCTCGACCGCAGCCAGAGCCGACTCTTTCGCGCGCTCCCATGCTTCGGGCGGCGGCGGTTCGACGTACCAGTTCAGCAGCGCGTAACAGTCGGCGAGCTCACTGTGAGCGATCGCGAAATCCGGATCGAGCTCGACTGCGCGTTCGAGACGCTCGATCGCCTGTCGCAGTCCTTCAGCCGTTCGTCGCGTTGAGTAGTAACGTCCGGCGGTGTAGAGCTGTCGCGCTTCTTCGTTCTCGCCCGTCTTGGTTTCCGGCGCGGGAATCGCGATCTGAGTTGTTATCGGAGCGATATGCTTCGCGCGTTTGCGCCGGCGTTCAGCAGCGGCGGCGGCCGCGGTGGGCCGCGCAGGCTTTCGTTCGAGCGCCGGGTGACGGAGTTGGCGAAGGATATTGTCGAACACCGGCTCGCCGCGCAGCGGATCCCATTGCGGTTCGACGCCGAGCCATACGATCCACGCGTCTCGGATCCTGTGGGCCTCGACGAGTAGTTCGAGAGCGCGGTCCCGATCGCCGAGATTGAGGTAGATCAGGGCGCGGTGATACGGCGACGAGTGACTATGACCGCTCGTTTGTTCCAACTGTTCGAGCACGGCGCGCGCTTCGCTGACACGTCCGGCAGCGGCGTAAGCGGCGCCTAACGCGGAAACGTAAAGCTGGCTGCCGCTCGACAGTTGCAGCGCTTTCTCGGCGGCGCGAACGGCCTCGTCGACCGCGCCCGTGTGCCGCAGCGTCCATGAAAAAGTGACGAGCCCGTACGCGAAGTCGGGAATCGCTTCCAGCATCGCGCGGAATGTCGCCATCGACTCGTCGAACCGGCGCGCCTGGTAATAACACCAACCGAGAGCTTGCAGCACGGCCGGCGACAGCGGATCGAGCTCGCGCGTTCGCATCATCTGGTCGATCGCCTCGTCGAAGCGGGCTTCCATCGCGAGATGAAAAGCGTACCAGTTGTGTCCCGTCGCGTAGTTCGGATTGATCTCGATCGAGCGGCGATGTTGTCCTTCGGCGACGGCCCAATCGAAGTCATGACAGACAGTCGCGAAGCCGAGGGCGCTGTACGCTTCGGCGGAGGCTGAATCCAGTTCGACGGCTTTCGTCGCCGCTTGCTTCGCGGCCGCCGAACATTCGGCGAAGGGCTTGAGACCGAAGACGCCGAGCCAGTTGTAGTAATCGGCGATGCCGGTGTAGGCGAGCGCGTAGTTGGGATCGAGATTGATCGCCTTTTGAAAATTCTGGAGCGCTTTTGCGAGCCCGACTTCGGTGTAGAAGTTCCAGTGATAACGGCCGCGCAGGTAAGCCTCGAACGCTTCGGAACTGTCGGTGCCGCGCTTGTGTAATTGGCGCTGTTCGTCGCGTGTGAGCTGCGGCAGCAGCGCGCTCGCGACTTTTTCGGAGATCGAGTCTTCGATTTGCAGGACGTCGGTCGAGTCTTCGTCGAAGTGTTCGGCCCAACGAGTCACGCCTTCGTTGATGTTGAGCAACTGCGCGGTCACACGGATGCGGTTGCCGACGCGGCGAATGCTGCCGTCCACGACGTAGTCGATTCCGAGATCACGTCCGGCGATCAGTGGGTCGATAGCAGCGCCCTGGTAACGCAGCACGCTGCTCGTGGGCCTGACGACGAGACGCTGGACGTTGCTGAGTCGAGTAATGAGTGCGTCAGTCAGGCCGACGCCGAGATATTCGTCGCCTGTGTTTTCTCCGGGCGGGCTCAAGACCCTGAAAGGCAGCACCGCTATCGATTCCTGATCGCCGTTTAACTGGCCCGAGATCGCCGGCAGCGCAACCAGCCGGTGGTCCAACTTGCGCAACAGGTCGTTGAAACGCGGGTGGCCGTGAAGCGGTTCAAGCTCCGGATCGACGCCCATCCAAAGTACCTTCGCGTCGCCGGACTCATAAGCCTTCTCGAGCAGATCGAGTGACGCTTCGACGCGGCCGAGCGCGGCGTTTACCAACGCGAGGTGATACGGCGAGACGTAACGGCGGCTCGACAACTGTTCCATTTCGTCGAGCGCTTTCTGTGCTTCGTCGAGTTTTCCGGCGGCGGCGTACGCGCAACCGAGCCGTCCCAGCGTGTGCGAGACCGTGCCCAACAGTTCCACGCACTTTTGGGCTGCCTGGATTGCTTCCGAGTGGCGTCCGAGACGGCCCAGCACGAAACTCGATCCGTAGAGCATCATCAGGTTGCGCGGTTCCGTCTCCAGCGTCGCGTTTGCGAATCGCCAGGCTTCGTCATAACGGCGCGCGTGGTACGAACACCAAACGACGCTGAAACGCGAGATCACGGCCAGCGGATCGAGGTCTCGACCGGTGTGGGCCTCGCGAAGCGCTTCGCTGAAGCGGCCTTCCATTGCGAGTTGCAACGCATACCATGTGCGCGCGGGCGGATAGTTCGGATCGAGCTCGATGGCGCGAACGAGGTGATGCTCGGCGCTGGCCCACGCGTAATCGCGCGTGAGTATCGCCTGGCCCAACGCAGTGTGTGCTTCGGCGAGGTTCGGATCGATCTCGACCGCGCGCGACGCCGCTTCGTAAGCTGCCGCCGCGCATTCGGCAAACGGCATGACGCTGAACACGCCGAGCCAGTTGTGGTAATTCGCGACGCCTGCGTGAGCCAGCGCGTAGTCCGGATCCAGCGCGATCGCTTGTTGGAAACAGACGATCGCCCGCGCGAAGCCTTCTTCCGTAAACGTGTTCCAGTAATAACGGCCGCGCAGGTAAGCCTCGTGGGCTTGCGGGTTGTCAGTGCCGCGCTTCGCCAGTCGCAGACGTTGATCGACCGTCAGGTGCGGCACGATCGCTTCCGCGACGTGCGAAGAGATCACGTCTTCGAGACTAAGAACGTCCGTGAACTGTTCGTCGAATTGTCCGGCCCACGCGGTTGTTTCGTCGCGTACGTCGAGTAGCTGGATAGTGACTCGAATGCGTTCTCCGGCGCGTCTGATTCTGCCGTCGAGCACAAACGCAACGCCGAGCTCGCGTCCGGCGCGCAGCGGATCGGCGTCGCCGCCGTAGCGAAGGACGCTGCTCGTCGGCCGCACCGCGAAACTGCGAATCGCGCTGAGTCTGGTGATCAACGCGTCGGCGAGCCCTGTTCCGAGGTAGTCCGGCGCGGTTTCGGGGCCCGTGATGTCCAGCAGCTTCATCGGCAGCACGGCCAGCGAGTTTTCCTCGAACACGTCCGGGCGCACGACGGCGGCGGCGTGCGGCGGATCCGGTAAGTCGGTAACCGGCCGGCCCTCGAGGAAGCGCGTGATGTCGTCGCGCAGGTCGGCGGCTGTTTGGTAGCGCCACTCAGGTTCCTTACGTAACGCCTGCATCACGATGTTGTCGAGATCGCCGGTAAGTGCGCGGCGCAATAGCTCGAGGGTCGTGTTGCGCGTCCTGAAGAGTTGTTTCAGCGTAGACGATTCGTCGCCCGTAAAAAGACTCGGCAACAGGTCATCGGTGCGCGTGATGATGACGCTCGGCGGCGCCGGCGCTTCCTCGCATATGACGCGCGCGATCTCGTGCGGCGCGCGGTTCACCAAACGATACGGCCGGTGGCCGGTCAGCAGTTCGTAAAGGAGAACGCCGAGTGAATAGACGTCGGTCGTCGGCGTGGTCGGCGCGCCCTGTACCTGTTCCGGCGACGCGTATTCCGGCGTCATCAAACGCATCGCGGTCGCCGTCGGATCGTGCGTGATATCGCCGGCGAGTGCCGGATTGAGCAACTTGGCGATACCGAAGTCGAGCAGCTTCGGCACGCCGTCGGACGTGACGAGGACGTTAGACGGTTTGATGTCGCGGTGGACGACCTGCTTCTGGTGCGCGTAGTGGACGGCGTCGCAGATCGAGCGAAACAGTTTGAGCCGCTCGGTGATGTTTAGCTGATTGTTGTCGCAATAAGTGTAGAGCGGCTGTCCTTCGATGTACTCCATCAGGAAGTAAGGCAGGCCGTCTTCGGTGGTGCCGCCGTCGAGCAGTCCGGCGATGTGCGGGTGATCGAGAGCGGCGAGGATCTGTCGTTCCTTGCGGAAGCGGCGCAGGATGAAGTCGGTGTCCATCCCGCGTTTGACGAGTTTGATGGCGGCGCGTTTGTTGAACTCGTTGTCGGCGCGAGACGCTTCGTAGACGGCGCCCATGCCGCCGCGTCCGATTTCCCGTTCGATGCGATAGGAGCCGAGGCGTCGCCCGATCATCGGGTCTTTCTCGTCAATGAACGATGCGAACACGGCGCCGTCAGTATCTCCGTAGACTGAATGTTCGAGGAGATCGCCCGCGCTGTCGTGCTGAGAGAGCAGTACCTCGACGTTACGTTTCAGATCGGTATCGCTGGCGCAGGCCTGGGACACGTATCGCGCTCGTTCTTCGGGATGAAGGTCGAGGGCGGCCTGGAAGATCTCTTCAACTTGTCGCCAGCGTTCGGGGGTCATCATTTAGAACACGAGGCCAGAATCTTTATTAACTGACACACGGGTAACACGGATGTTTGAAGATAATTCTCCATCCGTGAAATGCTAATCGAGTTGTTGAAGTTGCCTAACTGCGTGCATTAACCGCTTTTTTGCATTTCCCCATGAAGCCAAGCCTTGGCAAATCGCCAGTGACGCTTGATTGTAGTAGGAGTGACGCCTAAGACGTCCGCTGTTTCTTCAATGGATAGGCCGCCGAAGTATCGTAACTCGACCATACGTGCCTTTTGTTCATCGAAAGCTGCCAGGGCTTTGAGCGCGTCGTCGAGCGCGATGAGTTCCGCGCTTCGTTCTACGGCGCGATCTACGTTTTCATCCAGGGAGAGTTTTTGAAAATCCTGGCCACGCTTTTCCGCGTTGTGCTTGCGCGCGTGGTCGACGAGCAAGCGACGCATTATCTGGGCGGCAACTCCAAAAAAATGGGCTCGGTTCTGCCAGTTAACTCGCGTTTGATCTACGAGACGTAAATAGGCCTCGTGCACCAGGGCGGTCGGTTGCAACGTGTGGTCGGGCCGTTCACGTCTGAGATAGTTCGCAGCGAGTTTTCGCAGTTCATCGTAGATTACAGGTAGCAAAAGATCAACCGCGGCTCTGTCGCCGTTTGATAGCTCGATAAGCAACCTGGTTACGTTGTCTGAGGGGTTTTCACTCAATCGTCGTCTCCGTCCGCCAATCCGTCTTTGCAAGCTCGGACGTAAGTATAAGGCAGGAAAAGTTTCCTGCCCATGACCCTGCTGGGCCGATGTTTTGCGCGTTAAGGTATGAAGGCAGTTTAACGCCGCGATTAACAGTCATAATCCGAGGTCAAAAGTCATGCAAGCAGCCGAATTAATTTTGCCCAACTCGAGTGTCGTAACGACCGGTTCAGCGGTCGGCCGGCTGGAGACCGCGTCGTCAACGGGACGGCTCGACAGCTTGATGGCGCGAGTATTTGGTTGCCGGCACACGGAGATGAGCCGTCCCTTCTCCCGCGACGGCCGCGCCTATCGCTCGTGCCTCAACTGCGGCGCGCAGCGGCAGTTCAATTTAGGTAACTGGGAAATGCAGGGCGGTTTCTACTACGGGAACCCGCAGACACATCAAATACCCACCGCGTAGTTCCACCTTCCTCGAATCGAGTGGTAGCGGAGTGCAACCGAAGTGAGATTCTTCTTAACCGAAGCAGCGGATGGTTCCGTCGACGAACGTCTCCGTTATATTCATGCCCAGGTGTATGTCGTAGCCAAGGGCTGCGCCTGCGACAAGAATAAGCAACAGGATCCACGACGTTAGTCGAAGTATACGGCTCGGTATCATATTGGTCAGACTTCTGCGGGTCTCGCCTCAACCGATTTTAATTCGCCGGCTGCGGCTTCCATAATCTGCGAAAGCGTTAGCTGAAACCAAAGTTCGCCTCGGTCCGAGTCATAATAGCTAAAGCAGAAAGCGTCCTCCGTAGCATCGAAGCCACCCTCGTAGTGGGGACTCTGGAACATGTCATCTGATTCGATCTCGCGCCACTCTTCTAACGAGTAATCCTCTTTCAGGATTTCTTCACAGATGGTGAGAAATTCGTGGTCGATCTGGATCTGCATCAGCGCGATTATAGGTTAATGCCTAATCTTTGTTGAAACTCGCGCCCGGACTCAACTATAGTGCGCGGACCATGAGCCAAGCTGAAGCTACGTTAGATGCCGTGCCGCGCGAGGGGGCGAGGGAGTCGATATTTGCCGGACATCCCAAGGGACTTGGACCGCTCTTCTTCACCGAACTGTGGGAGAGATTCAGTTACTACGGGATGCGCGCCATCCTCATCCTCTATATGACCTCAACCGCCGCCCAGGGCGGTCTCGGGTTCGACGTCAAACACGCCGCATCCATCTACGGCACGTACACGATGGCTGTGTATCTCACGGCCCTGCCCGGCGGACTCGTCGCGGATTATCTGACCGGCGCGCGAATGGCCGTGCTTCTCGGCGGAATCATCATCGCCTGCGGCCACTTCTCGATGGTGTTTCACTCGCTGACGTTCTTCTATCTAGGCATGGCCCTGATCGCCATCGGCACCGGCTTGCTGAAACCAAACATCAGCGCCATGGTCGGCGGTCTCTACAAGGAAGACGACCCGCGCCGCGACAGCGGTTTTTCGATCTTTTACATGGGCATCAACGTCGGCGCTCTGCTAGCGCCGCTCGCGGTTGGATATCTGGCCAAGGGCGAGAGTTTCAAACGGTTCATCTCGTCGATGGGCATGGATCCGGCCAAGAGTTGGCACTGGGGCTTCGGCGCCGCGGGCGTCGGCATGATTCTCGGCCTCGTGGTCTACCTCTGGCACCGCGACAAACTCGGCAACGTCGGCAACTTAGTAAAGACGCGGTCCAGGAAAACGGACAAAGCCGAAGCCGCCGACGAGACACTCCAGCCAGCGCTGACAAAAGGCGACTGGAAACGCATCGGCGCGATCTTCATCTTTTTCGTTTTCACCATCCTCTTCTGGGCCGCGTACGAACAAAAAGGCGCGAGCCTGAATCTCTTCGCGGACAGACTCACGCGCACCGAGATATTCGGCATGCGATTCCCCGCGCCGTTTTTACAATCGCTGACGCCGCTATTCGTGATCATGCTGACGCCGGTGGTCTCCATCCTGTGGGTGCGCTTGAGAGAGAGACAGCCGTCGAGCCCGGTGAAGTTCACGTTGGGAATGCTCTTCATCGGCGTGGCTTATCTGTTGATGATTCCGGCCGCGATGCTGACGGCGCAGGGAAGAGTGAGTTTCTGGTGGCTCGTCGGACTTTACTTCCTCGAAGTCTGCGGCGAGATGTGTTTGAGCCCCGTGGGACTGAGCACCGTGACTAAACTCTCGCCGCCCAAGCTGGTCGGAATCATGATGGGCGTGTGGTTCCTCGCGTCGTCGTTCGGCAGCAAACTGGCGGGTTACTTGTCCGGGTTCTTCGTCACAGACAATTCGTGGCAACTGACGAAACTGTATGGCGGCATTGCCTTCGGTCTTCTGGCCGCGACGGTGGTTCTCGCGCTGCTGACCCCGACGATCAAACGATTGATGGGCCGCGTCAATTAGCGCCGGCGATCGCTCGCCGCGCGGCCGCCACGACGCGATCGACGTCATCGTCCGAAGTCTGCCAGTTGCAAACACTGACGCGCATCGCGCGTTTGCCGCGCCACGTCGTTCCCCCGAAAAACGCTTCACCCGTTTTCAAGATCTCGGCGATGACGGCATCCGTCCGTCGATCGTGATCCGCGTCCGTTGCTGATGGCGACGGATCGGGGAAACGCACCAGCCCCTGGTTTATCGTCGGCTCCCACAGAACTTCAGCCCCCTCGAGCGCGCCGATTCGCAGCACGATCGATCGCGCGTGATCGCTGCAACGATCGACCAGCTCTTCAACGCCTTTACGGCCCAACTGTCTCAGCGCCGCATAGGCCGCAAACATGCGCGACCGCCGCGACCATTCCGGGTTCCAGTCCATCTGATCCCGCGCGGTGTTCGCGTGAGTCAGATACGACGCCCGCACTGAAAGCGAAGCGCGATGTGCATCCGGATTAGTGACGAAAGCAAAACCACAATCAAAGGGAACGTTGAGCCACTTGTGTCCATCCGTGGCCCAGGAGTCGCACAACTCCAGCCCGCGCACGAGATGTCTGCGCCGTTCGCTCGCCGTCGCCCACAATCCGAACGCACCGTCGACGTGTACCCACGCGCCATACTGCTTCGCGATCGGGACCAGCGTTTCAAACTCGTCATACGCGCCCGTGTTGATATCACCCGCTTGCAGGAACACGATCGCCGGCGCGTCGGGCGCTTTCGCCAACTCCGCCGCGAGAGATCGAGGGATCAGTTTGCCGTCGTCGTCCACCGGCAAGTCGACGACGTTCGCATGGCCCAGGCCAAGCAAACGAACGGCGCGTTCAAACGAAGCGTGACGCTGATCGCCGGAAATGATGCGAATGGGCGGCGCGCCGTACAGTCCTTTGCCTTCGACGTCCCAGTCACGTTGAGACAGCAACGCGTGCCGCGCAGCGGCGAGACACGTCACGTGCGCCATCTGGCATCCGGTGACGATCGCGAAGCTGGCGTGCGCCGGCAGTCTGAAAATGTCTTTGAGCCATTCGCCGACAGTCTCTTCGACGATCGCGGCGGCGGGACTGGTCGCGTAGAGCGCTGCGTTTTGTTGCCACGCTGAAGTCAGCCAGTCAGCGGCGAGTGCGGCAGGCAGTGCGCCGCCGATGACCCAACCGAAGAAACGTCCGCCTGCGGAGCCGAGCAGGCCGCCTTCAACATCACGCACTAACTCTTCGATCACCTTGTCCGCGGGCAGGCCGTCGTCCGGAAGCGATCGCGCGATTCGCGAGCGTAATGTTTCGGCGTCGACAGTGGCCGCAACAGACGTGTCGTCGAGATGTTCGAGATGTGAAATCGAGTGCGCGTAAGCGCTGTCGAGCGCGCTACGAAAAACTGGATCAAGCTTTTTCATGATGTTTTAGTTTAATGAATGTAGTACGAGTGAGCTATCCGAATGTTGCGGCCAAATCTTTTGCTTAACTGTAAACAAGGTATACTCAACGGCATCATGTTCACAAAAGCGATCGTGCGAGCGCCGGCTCCGACTTTTTCCGGCGGCTTGACGAGTGCCGATTTAGGACAGCCGGATTACGAGCTGGCAATGAAGCAGCACGAAGCGTATTGCCACGCGCTCGAGACGTGCGGGCTCGATCTCGTCCGCGTGCCGCCTGACGACAAACATCCGGATTCGACTTTTGTGGAGGACACGGCGATCATCACGCCGCGCGGCGCGGTAATCACACGTCCCGGCGCCGAAAGCCGTCTGGGCGAGATCGACGAGATCGAGAAGGTGTTGCGCCGAGATTTCCCGACCCTGAGCGCGATCGTGGCGCCGGGGACGGTCGACGGCGGCGACGTTTGCCAGGTGGGCGACCACTTTTTTATCGGCGTCTCCGGGCGGACCAACGAAGCAGGCGCCGGCCAGCTTGCACGGATTCTCGAGTCGTTCGGCTGTAGTTCGAGTTTGATAGACATTCGCGGTCTGAGTAATATCCTTCACCTGAAGAGCGGCATGACTTGCCTTGGTCCGAATCGGCTCGTCGTCATCGACGAGCTGAACGGCCGAGAAGAGTTTTCCGGTTACGAGGTGGTTCGCGTAAACTCGGATGAGGAATACGCGGCGAACTGTTTGTTTATTAATAATTGGACACTGGTTCCGGCCGGTTTCCCGGATCTAAAGCGGCAACTGGACGATCTGGGCCACCGAACCGTTCCCTTGGAGATGTCGGAGTTTCAAAAGATGGATGGCGGGCTTAGCTGTTTGTCGCTCAGGTTTTAAAGGGCGATTCCGACACGAGCGCGCCAACTAACGGAGGAGAGTATGCCTGAAGGTACCTTTGACACGGCGGCAGCGGTGAAGCTGTTGAATCAAATAATGGAGGCGGAGCTGGCGGGCGTCGTCCGCTACACTCATTACTCGCTGATGGTCTTCGGCCATAACCGCATCCCGATCGTTAGCTGGTTGCGCAACGAAGCCACCACCTGTCTCACGCACGCCAACGAGGCCGGTGAGCTCGTGACGCATTTCGGCGAGCATCCGTCGCTCAAGATCGGCAGCCTGTTGGAAACGCACAAACACGGCATCACCGACATTCTTACCGAATCGCTCGAAGCCGAAAAGACCGGACTGGCGCTCTACAAACAGCTACTCGACATGGTCGTCAATCGCTCGGTGTTACTCGAAGAGTACGCTCGCCGGATGATCGCCGAAGAAGAGCTGCACATCGGAGAAGTCAACAAGATGCTGCGCAAGCCCGGCGAGATCACGCAGTTCGTGGCGGCTTAGTCCGACTTTGTTCCTATGAAGAAAGACCCTCCCCGACAGGAACATGAGATCACGCAACTACTCGTCGCGTGGAGAGAAGGAAATCAGGCCGCGCTCGACGAGTTGTACCCGCTTGTCTACGACGAACTCCATCGCCTCGCGCGCCGCTACATGAGCCGCGAGCGTAAAGGCCACACGCTGCAAACCACCGCGTTGATCAACGAAGCCTATGTTCGGCTCGTGGATCAACGGAACGTTCAGTGGGCCAACCGCTCACACTTCTTTGCGATCTCGGCGCAAATCATGCGGCGCATCCTGATCGATCACGCGCGCCGTCACTCTTATGCGAAGCGCGGCGGCGGCGCGCGGCAAGTCTCGCTCGACGAGACCGCCACGATGGCGCAGGGCGACTTTTCGGAGTTCCTCAGGTTGGATGAAGCACTGAAGAGCCTCGCGCAACTGGATCCCCGCCGCAGCCAGGTGGTCGAGCTTCGATACTTCGGAGGATTGAACAACGAAGAGATCGCCGGAGTGTTGAATATCTCAGAGAACACCGTGATTCGCGATTGGAACATGGCGCGCGCGTGGCTCTATCGCCAACTCAGCGGGAGCCCGCCGAATTGAACCCCGAACGCTGGCAACAAATAAGTCGCATATTCAAATCAGCAATTTCTCTCGACGCCGCTGCTCGCGCTGCGTACGTGAAGGAGAGGTGTGGCACCGACAGCAATCTTCGGGAGGAAGTCGAACGGCTGATCGAGTCGCACGTCCAGGCTGAAGACAGCGACTTCATCGGCGGACATGCGGTTGAGAACGCGGCGGAACTGTTCGCCGGCGACGAAGAGCAGTTAATCCTCGAGCAGGGTCAGTATTTCGGATCCTACGTCATCCTCGATCATCTCGGAACAGGCGGGATGGGCCAGGTTTATCGCGCGCGGGATTCGCGTCTCGATCGCACGGTCGCGCTGAAAATCCTCTCGCCGGAAGTCGCCGCCGACAAGCGGCGTATGCAGCGTTTTCGTCAGGAAGCGAAAGTCGCGTCGTCACTGAACCATCCAAACATCGTCACGATCTTCGAGTTTGGCGAAACAGATAATCTGACGTATCTCGCCACGGAGTTCGTCGACGGCGAAACGCTGCGCGACTTTCTCCGCGGCAAGCGCCTGAACATCGCGGAAATACTCGATATCGGCATTCAAATGCTGGCCGCGCTCGACGCCGCCCACGAAGCGAACATCATTCACCGCGACATGAAGCCGGAGAACGTTATGATTCGCCGGCGCGACCACGTCGTTAAGGTGCTCGATTTCGGTCTGGCTAAACTGATCGCGAAGCGGGAATCGCTTGCCAATCTCGCTTCCAATTTAGAAGCCGCAACAGAGCTCCGAACCGCGCCCGGCCTGATCATGGGCACCGTCAACTACATGTCGCCCGAACAAGCGCGCGCGCGCGACGTCGACGGCCGCAGCGACATCTGGAGCACGGGGATCATGATCTACGAGATGGTCGTGGGCACAAAGCCGTTTGGTGGTCCAACCAGCGCGCACACGATCGTCGAGATCCTCGAAAAAGAGCCGCCGCCGCTGACCGAGGTTGGGCCAGCCGGAATGCCGTTGGAGTTACAGCAGATCGTAGCCAGGTCACTCGCCAAGCACCCGGACGAGCGTTATCAAACGGCGAAGGACATGATGTTGGACCTGCGTAATCTGACGAAGCGCCTCGAACTGGATGCGGAGTCAGAACAGGTAACAAGTGAGCCGCCGAAAAGTAAGCTGTGGTTGGCAGTCGCGCTTGTTGCAGCCATTGCAATAGTGGCGGGAGTTTTCGCAGTTAATGCGTGGCGGAACAGGCAAGTTGCGCGTGTTGATGAACCGCCGCGAACGGTTGCGCCTGCGCCCGTCGAACGCACGCTGACGTACTCAATAACCGTGCAGAAGTTCAAGGGCAACAGGCCATATCAACGCCCGTTTGATATAGCGGGCGAGATCAACTTCGAAGCCGGCTACCGTATCCGTTTGAACGTCAGTAGCCCTCAATCCGGCTACCTGTATGTCTTGAACGAAGGACCGCCTCAGCCCGGCAGCGAGCCGGAGTATATCGCGGTGTTTCCGTCGTCCACGTCGAACGAGGGATCGGAAGTCGTCGCTGCCAACCAAACGTTGAAGATTCCGGACCGGTCGTGGTTGAAGTTCGATCAGGAACAGGGCGTTGAAAAACTGTGGCTGGTTTTTTCGGACCATGCTGTTCCGGAGCTGGAAGGCATCAAGGCTTTCGCGAGTGCCGAAACGATAGGTCTGATCACCGACGCACAACTAACCAAAACCATAAAGACCTTTCTCAACTCACACTCGACGGCGAAAGTCACCGCTGAAAAAGGCGAAACCATGACCACGCTGAAAGCCCCGCAAGACGTCCTTGTCTACGCCGTCAGGCTCGAACATCACTAAGCTCTGGACGCCGCAGCCGACTCCGCATATGATTTGCGCGCACCCAAAACGCAAAGTTCTCCCGGACCCGCCAAAGAACTCCCCTTTGATGCCGTTTCTCCGGGTCAACTTTCCTGCTTATTCCCGTAGACGTGGTGGTTTGCCAAAAAAGTTCTCGCGTTAACAGGTAAGGAAGGCCTTTCCTGGAAAGGCCGGCTTTTTTGGCATTATCGGGGATTTAGCCCAGCATACAGTCAGCCCAGAAAAGGACTGTGAAACCCATTCCAGACCTAAAAGGAGATTAACAATGCCAAGTGATTGGAAGATGCGCAAGCAAGATGGAGGACCGACCGGAGACGATCTCGACAAGTGCGAAATCCGGATAAACAAGGACGGCACTGCGTATGAACTGGTCGCCGTTTTAGCAACCAAATCGGACGACGGTAAGCTTCCCGAAACGCCGTTTAACTTCCCGCCGTTCGCTTACATGGGTTTGGTCTGGCATATACAGGTCGACACCTTCAGCTATCAGGGACAGGACGAGGGATTCGGTAGTTGGACGAACAATGCCCGCCGGCCTGGCCCGCCGGCAGAAGAAGACGGCACCTGGACAGCACAGGCCGGCCAGGGCGCTGAGGAAGGTACGGAGGATGCGGCATCCGCTTCAGCCTGATTCCCGTGGCAGGCTAAGCGGAATTCCCCCTACCGGAGGATTGCGTGAGCGGCATTGATCGCCGCTCCGCAATCTTCTCTATTTGTGAATATGCGAAAAGTCACTGCCACGCGAATAGGTTTATTGCTTGCGCTGTTAGTGGTGTGCTGCGCCCTCACGTTCGCAGCCCAGGAACCGGCGAAACAACTACCCGCGTTAGCCGATGGCCAGCACGCGCTCAAGGGCGGTGAATCGCATTCATATCTGATCAATCTCGCCGCAGGACAGTTTCTTTATGCGCTGATCGAGCAACAGGGAATCGACGTCAGAGTCTCTTCCTTCAAGCCCGACGGTTCTGAGATAGCCGCCTCCGACAGTCCTAACGATCGCTGGGGAACCGAGCCGGTACTGCTGATCGCCGATACGGCGGGCGCGTATCGCATCGAAGTGCGCGCGCCAGGCGCGCGATCGAGCCCCGCGCAATACCAGATCAAGATCGTCGCATTGCGAGAAGCCACTGCCGCTGACAAACAACACGTCGCGGCACAACGCGCGTTTGACGAAGGACAAAAGCTGCGCTCGCAACAGGCAGCCGACTCCAAGCGCGGCGCGATCGCCAAATACCAGGAAGCCGCAACGCTTTTTAACGGCGCGGGCGACGGCTATCGCCAGATGCTTTCTCTTCAGGCGACGGGTCTTACTCACGTCCAGTTGAGCGAATTTCGAACGGCGTTGCGGTTTTTCGAAGACGCCCTCGCGCTGGCGCAAAAGCTCGGAGACGAGCGACCGCAAGCGCCCCTGGAAACGCTGGTTGGCGGCGTTAACGACGTCCTCGGCGAGATCGCAAAGTCGCACCAGCACTACGAACGCGCCCGAGTCCTCGCGACGCGTCTTCGCGACGCAAGCATCGAAGGGTCGGCGCTCAACAATATCGGCAAGCTTTACAACGACGCCGGCGACTTTCAACAGGCGCTCGACTACTACTTGCGAGCGCTGCCGCTCTTTGCCGACACGCCCGCTCGCCGCGCAATCGCGCTCAACAACATCGGCGTTGCCTACACAAGTCTCGGCGACCTCGAGCGCGCCCTCGACTATCTCCAGCAATCCGTCGAACTGGTCAAAGCCGGCACCGATCGCAACGCCGAATCCTACACGCTGAGCAATATCGGCTTTGTATACAACCGTTTGCTGAAGTTCAAAGAGGCACTGGATTTCTACGCCCAGGCCCGCGCGATTCAGCAGAAGACGGGCAACCGCGCGCAGGAAGCGGAGACACTGGATCTCATCGGCATCAGTTACTCAGACATGGGCGATCCGCAAAAAGCCCTCGGATATCATCAACAGGCACTCGAGATTCAGCGCGCAACAAAGAACGTTCGCCGCGAAGCGCTGTGTCTCAGTAACCTGGGCCATGTCTATCGCCTTCTGGGCCAGTCCGAGAAAGCGATCGAACATTTCGATCAGTCGCTTTCGCTGCTTCGTAATCTCAACGACCTGAAAAGCGTTTCCGTGGCTTTGGAAGGCCGCGCTCGCGCACAACAACAGCGCGGCAATCTAACCGAAGCTCGCAAGGACGTCGAAGAGGCGTTGTCACTCGTCGAGACTGTTCGCGCTCGCTCCGCCAGCCAGCAACTGCGCGCTTCGTATCTCGCCTCGAAAGAAAAGGCATACGACCTTTACGTCGACGTATTGATGCAACTTCACGCAAAGGATCCGGCCGGGCAGTACGATGCCGAGGCTTTGAAGGCGAGTGAACGAGGGCGCGCGCGCAGTCTGTTGGAAATGTTGAACGAAGCCCACGTCGATATTCAGCAGGGCGTCGATGCCGAACTGGTCAAACGCGAACGAGAGATTCGTCAGGCGATCAACGCCAAGGCGCAGCGCCAGATTCAACTCACCGCTCAGAACGGGAATCGTCAGGAGATCGAAACGTTTGGCAAAGAGATTCGCGCGCTTGAAGACGAGTATCAGAAGGTGCAAGTCGCGATTCGCAGAGCGAGCCCGGCTTACGCTGAGTTGACCGAGCCGCAGCCGCTCAGCGCGAAAGAGATCCAGCAACTGCTCGATCCGGACACAGTGTTGCTCGAATACTCGCTCGGCGATGAGCGCAGTTACGTTTGGGCGGTCACTTCCAATTCGATCAAGAGTTTCGAATTGCCGAAAGGCGAAGGAATCGAGAAGGTCGCGCGGCAGGCTTATGAGTCTTTGAAGGCGCGTGCCGTGGCTAAGTCTTTGGAAACTCCGGGACAGCGCCAGGCGCGCATCGCGCAGGCCGACGCCGAGTTCGAGCGAAACGCCGCTGAATTGGGCCGCATGATACTGGCACCGGCTGCCGCCGAGTTCGGCACAAAACGATTGGTGGTGATCGCGGACGGCGCGCTTCAGTATGTTCCGTTTGCTGCGTTGTCAACGGCGAGAACAGGTTATCGTCCGTTCATTCTCGATCACGAGATCGTCAGTTTGCCTTCCGCGTCGTCGTTAGCTGTCCAGCGCCAGGCGTTGGCGAACCGCAAACCGGCGCCGAAAGGGCTCGCCGTGATCGCGGATCCGGTGTTTTCGACCAACGATT
>DASRIM010000067.1:0-14216 GCA_035649995.1 Pyrinomonadaceae bacterium
CAGAGCAATCACCGAGAAGGTTTCAGGCGCTGCGAGCGCGGGAGAGAGTTTGATCATTGCGGGCCGCGCGTTTTCGTCGCGGCTGATCATCGGCACAGGCAAGTATCGGAGCTTCGACGAGATGCGCGCCGCGCACGAGGCTTCCGGCGCGGAGATGGTTACCGTTGCCGTCAGACGCGTGCCGCTCGACCGCAGCAGCGAGTCGTTTCTCGATCACCTCGATCCCGCGTTGCAGATTCTTCCCAACACCGCCGGTTGCTACACCGCGGAGGAAGCGATTCGTACCGCGCGTCTGGCTCGCGAGGCGCTGGAAACCGATCTCGTGAAGCTCGAAGTGATCGGCGATCAGACGACGTTATTTCCCGATAATGAGCAGACACTCGAAGCGGCGCGAGTTCTCGTCAAGGAAGGTTTCGTCGTGCTGCCATACTTCAACGACGACCTGATCATGGCGAAGAAACTTTTGGACGCGGGCTGCGCGGCGATCATGCCGCTGGCGGCGCCCATTGGTTCCGGCATGGGCGTGCAGAACCCTGCGAACCTCCGCATCATGCGCGAACAACTTCCCGACGCTACGATTATCGTCGACGCAGGCGTCGGAACGGCGAGCGACGCTGCGATCGCGATGGAGCTTGGCGCGGACGGCGTGTTGATGAACACCGCCATCGCCGAGGCCGCGGATCCCGCGAAAATGGGAACGGCGATGAAGCTCGCGATTCAGGCCGGACGGCTGGCTTATTTAGCGGGCCGCATGCCGAAGCGTTTGTACGCGAGTGCCTCGAGCCCTCTTCAAGGCGTGGTCAAGTGAGGCTTTAGTTTAAAGGACTCAAAGAAGCGATCGGTGTTCCTCGTCTCGTCGATGTCCTTGAAGACGAACGTCACCGTCTGATACATCCGGTTTCCAATCAAAAACATTTGTGATTTGACGTTTGCGGCAGGTGTCTCGCTCGTGAACTCGAGACCGGGCTGTCCGTCGAGCGTGATCTCGCGGCTGGTAAGCAGCGTCGCTTTCAGGTTCTTGTTGAACTTGTCGCGGTTGGACGTGAGTGCCGTGTTTGGATTGAGTTTTACCTCCGACGCGTAGTCGCTGTAGCTCGCGACGTAAGTCCCTCGTCCCATCTGGACAGTGAACGAGTGAAGCGTATAAGTGGCCCGCTTGTCGACTGTCTCGACCGGCTTGCCCGGCATCAGCACGGAGAAGCCGGCGCCTTCCGGTTCGAATTTGGCCCACGGTGGACCCGGATCCTCCTGCGCCGCGGCCGAACTCAACAAAAGAAAGAAAACCGTTACAACTCCGAATTTACTTAAAGCTGGTTTCATATCATTGACCTATTGGTCTCACGGAAGTCCCAATTCAACTTTCTCCTGTTCGCGCATGACGCGATCGCCGAGATCCGTGGTTGAAACTGTCGGGTAAGCGCCGGGTTTGACTCTCAAACAACGAGCCGTGATCAGGGCGTCGACGTAGGTTTGGAGCTCGTCCTGGGCCATGTCTTTCAGCAGGCCGTAGGTCGAGAGCTCGTTGAGATTCGCCTCCATCACTTGTTTCGCCGCCGACCCGCGCAGGGTTGCGGTGAGCATCTTCTTGCCGAAGCGCCCGTTCATTCGTTTAGCGCACGCGAGTATTTTACGCACGCGCAGCAATTCGTCATCAGTGAGCGCGCGAGGTTCGGAGTTGATCGGTGGTTTCGGCGCCTCCTCAACTTCGACCTCCTGAACAACCCTCGGCTGGCAGTTGCCGCACGTGCCGCACTGGCGATCGTGCTTGCGGTCGCCGAAGTAGTTGAGGATGTGGGCTCGGTAGCAGTAGTCCGTGTAACACAGATTGATCAGCTCGCGTAGCTTGCGGCGTTCCAGGTCCGCACGTCCGGCGATCTGCTTTGCATCTACCCGCAGCGGTGCATCGTCCAGCATCACTATCGCGCGCGTTGCGCGCACTCCTCGCGCGAGCGGCGCTTCTCGTGAAATATGGCCCGCGCGTTCGAGCAGATAAAGCGCCGACTGCACCGACATCTCGTTCTTCTCGCCGCTCAGTTTGCCGATCTGCGCCGTCGTCAACTCGATTCGTTTCTCGCCCCTTCTCAGGAGCGCGGCGTGGACGTTCCTGACGGTGCTGATGTCGGGATACGAGCCTTCGATAAAGAAGTCGTGCGTGTTCTTGTCGGCGTAGTTGAACAGCAACACGCAGGTTGACGGCAGGCCGTCGCGGCCGGCGCGCCCGATTTCCTGGTAGTAAGCTTCGATGGAGCCGGGAATCTGGTAATGAGCCACGAAGCGTATGTCAGGCTTGTCGATGCCCATGCCGAACGCGTTGGTGGCGACGATCATCTGCGTACGGCCGCTCATGAAATCTTCCTGGGCTTTGACGCGCACGCCGTCGCTCATGCCGGCGTGATACGTTGAAACCGTGAGCCCCGCCGTTTTCAGTTCGCGTCCGACTTGTTCGACAGCTTTGCGAGTCGAGGCGTAGACGATGCCGGAGCCGTTCGTCTTCCTGGCGAGGTGGCGGATGCGGCTGATCTTCTCCTTCTCTTTTTCAGTATGGACCACCTCGATCGACAGGTTTGGACGATCGAATCCGCTGATGAAGGTCTGCGGTTGAGTAAGACCGAGTTGTTGAATGATGTCGGAGCGGACGTACGGCGTTGCGGTGGCGGTGAGCGCTATGGTTTGAATGCGCCCGAGCGATCGGATGACGTGTTTCAGGCGGAGATAGTCGGGCCTGAAATCGTGGCCCCACATCGAAATGCAGTGCGCTTCGTCGACCGCGAACAGAGAGACCGGTACCGACTGTATGGCCGAAGTGAATCTGCTGCTGCGAAAACGTTCGGGCGCGACGTATACGAGCTTGTGCGCGCGCCGGCGCAGCGACTCGATGCGTGCGCGTTGCTCCGGTTCGGCGAGTGAGCTGTTGATGAAGGTGGCGGGAAGGCCGCGCGCCTGGAGCGCGTCAACCTGATCTTTCATCAGCGCGATCAACGGCGAAACGACGAGCGTGACGCCTTCGAGGATCATCGCCGGAAGCTGGTAGCAGAGAGACTTGCCGCTTCCTGTTGGCATCACCACGACAGCGTCCTTGCCTTCCAGGATTGAGCCGACGACTTCGCGCTGGCCTTCACGGAAATCGTCGAAGCCGAAGTGCCGGCGCAAAGTCGTGATTGCGTCGTCGAGCGAGGGCATGAGCGAGTCTAAGAGTTTCCCATCTGGTAGAGCAAGCATTTAATAATGCAGCTTGCGTTGAACATAGATTGATCTGTGCCGATGTGTTTCTCGGGTTCGGGGCGACTAGTGCGAAGTCGTTGGCGTTGTTGCGGGTGTCGGTGCAGCCGTTCGTCTTTCGCGTAGCGGCGTTGGTGTTGCTTGCGGCGGGCGCGGGCGCCGCGCCTCTGAAACATGTCGCGGTGCTGCCGTAACCAACGAGATCGACGATGCTCGGATCGCTCGGACACGCGCCGGTCACTGGCGCAGTGGTTTTGACGAGCGCGACTTTGCCTGCGCCGGCGGCCATCGTGATCGCACCGGTTGCATCGGGCGCCGGCAAGGTGGCGCCGTTGTTTCCACCGGTTTGCTGGACGAGGTAGTACTGTCCCGGAGCCAAAACGACGGGCGTTAACGGCGTCGCGGACCAGGTGGAAGCCGTGGCGCTCGCGTACTGGATGGACCAACCGGCGAGGTTCACGGGTGTGTCACCGGCGTTGAAGATCTCGATGAAGTCGTTGCGGAACGGAGAGCCCGAGTTTCCGCCGCCGCCGAAGATCTGGCTGATCACGACCTTGTCCACGCGCAAACCTGCGATCGCTACCGACGCCGGATTGCTTCGCACGCCGTCCGCATCGACGATCAATGTCGGAAATCCTGCGCCGTTCAATTCAGACGGCAACAACACATGGATCTCGTCTAGCCCGGCTAAATTTGCGCGTGCGATGTGTTCAACCTTCGCTTGCTGGTCGTTTATAGTTACCGAAATCGTTTGTGCATGTCGCACACCCGTGACAAAGATCGAAATGCGGCGCTGGCCGTTCGCAGGATCAAACGGCGCGGGTTGCATCGTGTCGGAATCGAGAATGATTCCTTCGCCGTTGGCGGTGAACACACGCGGCGCGACGTTCGCGACCATTACCCCGGCTTTCGACGCGAACCCGTCCGCGTTGGTGACGACGACTTCGCCCGTCCCGTTGGCAAGGCCTTCGGGCACAACGAAAACGACCTCGTCCGGCGACGCATAAAACATTCGCGCGGGCACTCCGTTGACGTTAACCGTCGTACCCGCAAGCGTGAACGGTGGATTGATAGCCTCGGTCGCTGATTCAGTGCGAAACGCCAACGAGCTGCCGCGGAAGTGCACAATACTGCCGCACGCGATCTGCGCTGTATTCAAAATCGTTCCAGCCCCGAACGACGCACGCGGCAGCAGCGACGCGACATAGATCTCGCTGTTGTTCGCGAATTCTTCGGCAACAGGTCCGGACAGCACACGTGGAAAATTAAACGCGATCAGACTGCCATCGGAGTTCATCGACGACACGACTTCGGCTGTCGCGCCCGTGGGTGCGTTCGTGACTTGTTGCACCTGTCCAGTCGGCAAATCGATGACGTAAACTTCGACGCTGCCATCACTCGCGTTCGTCACTCTTCGACGCGTGGCAAAACCGATGCGCTTTCCGTCGCCGCTAATACTTGGTTTAAGCTCGACGTCACTCGTCCTGCTTCCTAATTGCGTAAGCTGCCGCACAGCGCCGTCATAAAGAAACAGTTGCTTTTGCGCGGAAAAAACGACTCGCCTGCCGTCATCGCTAACGGCGAAATCTTCGATGTCCGGCGCAATACGCGCGGTGACTCGCGTCTGCATGTCGATCATCCATAGATCAGTGTTTTTGAAATAGACGCGCGAGCCGTCACCACTGATCTTCGCTGATTCGCCGTGCGCCAATCTCTCGCCCGTCGTCGAAAGGATCTCGCCGTTCGAACTGTAAACAATCGTCCGCCCATCCGAACTGATCGACGGCTGAAAATTTCCTTCAATCAGCCGCGTTTCAATCGATCTCGGGTGCGTGCGCGTCAACTGCTTCACTCGGAACCCGTCGAACAAAAAGATCTCCGAATTTCGATCTGCATTCTCGCCCGTGAGATCTTCTGTTGAGGCAAACGCGACCATACGACCATCGCTCGACAGCGCCGGCGAAACCATTCGCGTCGGCGCGATCTCCACAAACGTCGAAAGATCGCTTCGCACCGCGTGAAACGGACCACCGCCGCCATCAGCAAACAACTCTGACGACGTCTCGAACACGAGCGTCTTTCCGTCATCACTCAGCGACGGGTTCAGGTTCAACGCCTGCTCCGGCGTATTGGTCAGTCGTGTTAACGGCGAAATCGTCCTGGCAGGACGCGCGAAGAAAAGTAGTGAAAACGCGACGATGAGGAAGTAGAACTTGAGTCGAAGCATAGTGAGGCTGCTCCTTACGTAAATTTTTTGCAGCGCATTTTACACATCAAATCAGAAAACTCAAGTCAAATCTGTTATAAGCTGTCGCCAGGCAGGTCGTTAACTGTTATGTGGACGAAAAAGAAGATCCTCATCAGCGGTTCGCACGGACTCGTCGGGAGCGCGCTCGTCAAGTTCCTGACCGGCGAAGGTCATGATGTCGTTCGGCTCGTGCGGAGTGCCGCCGGCTCGACGGATGTCGAGTGGCACCCGGAGAAAGGCCCCATCGACAGCGCACACCTCGAAGGATTCGACGCGGTGGTCCATCTCGCGGGAGAGAACATCGCCGCAGGCCGTTGGACCAGCGAGAAGAAACGCGCGATCTTCGACAGCCGGGTAAAAGGGACCACGCTGTTGAGCCAGTCGCTCGCGAAGTTGTCGCGGCCGCCCGGTGTTTTCATCAGTGCGTCAGCGATCGGCTACTACGGCAATCGCGGCGATGAGTTGTTAACGGAAAACAGTTCGCCGGGCGACGACTTTCTCGCGCATGTGTGTCAGGAGTGGGAAAAGGCGACTACGCCCGCCGCGGAGAAGGGAATTCGAACTGTCCTGACTCGTTTCGGGATCATTCTCGACGAGCATGGCGGCGCGCTCGCGAAGATGCTGACGCCGTTTCGCCTGGGCGTAGGCGGACGCATCGGCAGCGGCAAACAGTGGATGAGTTGGATCGCACTCGACGACGTCGTCAGTGCGATTCGGTTCGTCATGTACGATGCGGCCGTCAATGGACCAGTAAACTTCGTCGCGCCTTTTCCTGTCACGAACGCCGAGTTTACAAAAACACTCGGCAGCGTGCTGTCGCGTCCGACGCTGTTGCCGATGCCGGCTTTCAGCGTGCGCCTCGCTTTCGGCGAGATGGGCGACGCGCTCTTGTTGTCGGGCCAGAGAGTAGAACCGGCAGTTTTGAAAGCCAGGGGCTATTCATCCTCATGGCCCAGGCTGGAGCTTGCTTTACGAAAACTTCTTCACAAGGAATACCAATGAAAACAATCTCGTTGCTGAGTTTGTTGTTTCTCTTCCTCGTCACCGCGAAAGCACAGACCGCCGATTTGATCCTGCACAACGGAATCGTCTGGACCGTCGACAGCAAGAGCTCGACGGCGGAGGCTGTTGCTATCAAAGACGGCAAGTTCGCCGTCGTCGGGTCGAATGCCGCCGCGCTGAAGCTGCGTGGACCATCCACACACGTGATCGACTTGCGCGGCCGTCTCGTCGTTCCCGGATTCAACGACAATCACGTCCATTTCGCGTCCGCGGCTCAGTTTCTCGAATTCAACATCATGCGCGCCTCGACGCAGGACCAGTTTGTCGCGCGCGTGAAGGAAGTGATCTCGCGATTGCCGAAGGGCGAATGGATCGTCGGCGGATATTGGGGCGCATACGATGAATGGGCCGCGGGCAGCGCCGGCAATCAGCGGCGCGAGCCCTTCGCGCCGGACATGAGTCTAGTGAACGCGATCACGAACGACTATCCGATGTTCATTCGCAAGTTCGACGACAGCCAGTTCGCGGCTAATCAAGCTGCGTTTCGCGCGCTCAAGCTGGACATGAACAACCCGCAAGCGCCGGACGTCGAGTTTCTGAAAGACGGTCAGGGCCGCGTGACGGGTCACATGCGCGGCAAAGGCGTCACGCGTCTGTTCGCTTCAGTCATCCCGCGCAACTTCTCGCGCGACCGCCGCGTGCAACAGACGAAGAACGCGCTCGCGGAGATCCGCAAACATGGCGTGACGAACGTCAGCGACATGTCTGACGACATGCAGTTGGACATCTATCGCGAGTTGCACCGCACGGGTGATCTCACCCTGCGCATACACTTCCGTCCGGGTCTCGATCGTTGGAAGGAGATGGCTGACAAGGGAATTCGCGTCGGTTCCGGCGACGAATGGATCCGGCTCGGCGCGCTGAAAGGCCACATCGACGGAATCATGGGAACGAGCACCGCCCGCTTCTTTCAACCGTACTCGAACGCGCCCAACAATCGCGGGCGCTGGCGGCCGCTGATGGTTAACGATAAGGGCGAGTTTGTGGAAGGGAAGTTTCTCGGTTACATGCTCGACGCGGATCGCGCCGGTCTTCAGCTCACGGTCCATGCCATCGGCGACGAAGCAAACAACGTCCTGCTCAATTATCTCGAAGAGCTCAACAAGCAGAACGGCAAACGCGATCGACGCTTTCGATTGGTCCACGCGCAGGTGCTGGCGGCGGAAGACTTCAAACGCCTGGGCCAACTCGGCGTCGTTGCGGAAGTCCAGCCGTTTCACTTGAGCGACGATATGCGCTGGATGGAAGAGCGCATCGGCCGCGAACGAACCAAAGGCGCTTATGCGTTCAAGAGCATTCAAGCGAGCGGCGCTGTGTTGTCGTTTGGCACGGATTGGCCGGGGACGTCGGCGTCCGAGTATCCGATCAACCCGATGCTCGGTCTTTACGCGGCGGTCACGCGTCAGACCGTGACCGGCAAGCCGGCGGAAGGTTGGTTCCCGAACGAACGAATCACGATTGAAGACGCGATCAAGGCGTACACGTACAACACTGCTTACGCGAATTTTGAAGAGACGACGAAAGGATCGATCGAGGTAGGTAAATTAGCCGACCTGACGGTTTTGTCGAAAAACCTCTTGAAGATCGCTCCGCAGGAGATTCTCACCACGGACGTTCTTTACACGATTGTCGGCGGAAAGATCGTTTACTCCAAAAATTAATTCACGACACCCGTGTTCAGGACTTCGAAAACCTCGAGCGCGTACTTGACGTTGCCGAACGGCGCCGACACCTGCGCGCCCTGAATCTCGTCGCGCACGTCCATCAGCGACTCGCGCGCGATCCGCAGTCCCTCATCGCGTCCCGCTTCTTTACTGATCGCGGAGGCTTTTCGCATCCGCTCCATAATTGACGCCGTCACACGCACGCCCGGAACTTCGTTGTGCAGAAACTCCGCGTTGCGATAAGAGACGAGCGGCCAGATGCCGGCGATGATCGGGATGCGCACGTGCTCGATGCGCTTCAAGAAATCGCGTAGCTGGTCCGTGTCAAACACTGGTTGCGTAATCGCGTACTGCGCGCCGGCCTCGACCTTCCATTCGAACCGCTTGATCTCTTCCTCCAGATTGATCGCGCCGGGGTTCACGCCTACGCCGACGCAGAATGCGGTCGGTTCGCCAATAGGATTGTTTCCGAGATCCAGACCGTGGTTCAGCTTGCTGATCATGTTGGTAAGGCCGATCGAATCAATATCGAAGACGGCGGTTGCGTCAGGGTATGGTCCCATCTTCGGCGGGTCGCCGGTGATCACCAGCAGGTTCCGCAAGCCGAGTGCGGCGGCGCCGAGCAGGTCCGACATCATTCCCAACAGGTTTCGATCGCGGCAACAGTAGTGCAGCACCGATTCGATGCCGATCTGTTGTTCGACGAGCACTGCGGTTGCGAGTGCGCTCATGCGCGACTGTGCGCGCGCGCCGTCGGGAATGTTCACGCCGTCAACGCCCGCGTCTTTCAACAGGCGAATCGAATCGAGCGTCTTTTTCGCGTCGACGCCTTTCGGCGGCAGCACTTCGACGGAAGTCACAAACTCGCCGCGAGCGATCTTGCGTCCCCAGTTCGATCGTTCTTCCGGCGGCACGACCTTGATGTCGGGCGCCGTGATCTCCACCGACGAGGTCCCGCCTGAAGTGAAAGCGATGCTTTGCGCACGCGGCGACGCGGCGCGCACCGAGTCGCAGATCATTTTGATGTGCGACGGCGTTGTGCCGCAGCAGCCGCCGATGAACTTCGCGCCGGCCTGGATGAATCGTTTCGCAAACTTCGACATGTACTCCGGCGAGCACATGTAGAACTGTCGTCCCTGCACGTCGCGCGGCAGGCCGGCGTTGGGTTGCGCTGACAGTTTCTTCTTCGTCAGCTCGCGCATCTTTTCGAGCGCGTTGAGGATGATTGCCGGGCCGACGCCGCAGTTGAGACCGATGACGTCGGCGCCCCAGTTGTCGAGCCGTTCAGTGAACAGTTCGGGCGTGGTGCCGAACAGCGTGTTGCCGTCGGTCATGATTGTCATCTGCGCGATGATCGGCAGGTCGCAGAGCTCACGTATGGCAGCGATTGCCTGGCGGATCTCGGAGACGTCGGAAAACGTTTCGAGGCAGAAGAGATCGACGCCGCCTTCGAGCAACGCCGTGATCTGCGCCTTGAACATCTCTTTCGCTTCGTCGAATGAAGTTGGACCGTAAGGTTCGATACGTAATCCGAGTGGTCCAATCGCGCCCGCGACGTAGACGCGGTCGCCGGCTGCTTTGCGAGCGATCTGTGCGGCGCGGGCGTTGATCTCGTGGAGGTTTGCTTCGAGGCCGTACTGTTGGAGTTTGTGGGCCGAGGCGCCGAAGGTATTTGTTTCGACGATGTCGGCGCCGGCTCGGATGTATTCTGCGTGGACCTCCTGGACGAGATCGGGATTGCTGAGATTCAGTTCATCGTAGCAGCGATTGATGTAGACGCCTTTGGCGTAGAGCATCGTTCCCATCGCGCCGTCGACGACGTGGATGCGATTGGAGTCGAGAACGTTTCTGAAAGGATCCATGTTGGTGATTTGGTCTTCGGTCCAGGGCCTTAGGTCTTAGCTATCAACCACGGACCAAAAATCGAAAACCGAAAGCTCCGGCAATGAAAAAAGCCCCGCGCTAAACAACGGGACTTCAAAATCCGTTTGAAGTTTTTCGGGTCTATCACTTGCTGCCCGAGCTGTTTAGCTGGTTATTTTACGTGGCCGCAAGTCGCCTTAACTCACCACGTTTTTCATCGAGGCTTATACGCTTCGGAAGCAGCGGCTGTCAAGCTTGGCGCTCCACTCCTATAGAGTGAAGCGCACGAACGTTCCCGTGTCGCTTAACGCATAAAACTGGTTTTCCTTAACTTTGGTCAAAAAGAAAAACGTCTCGTAAGATTTTGAGCGGTAAATGGTTTGCCAGCTCTTACCACCATCGAATGACCGCAAGATTACTCCTGCATTCTTAAGTCGGGAATTCGCTTTCTCATCCCCGGGCCGCATATTCAGGCCGCAGGCTAACACTTCTTTGTCCGATAGAAGCACTGCATCGACGATCGCCGTTTGGTCTAACTCATACGTTCGCCACCCGCCATCTTCCTGTACGACGAACTGTCCCCAGTTGGATTTCAAGTCTTCGCCGTGATAGACATCGTCGCCTATGGCGCCTGCGACTACTCTGATTCTTCCCTGCGGATCGAGCGCCAGCTTGTGCATGGCAGTTGGAGACGTAAAGCCATTTGGACGGTCATTTTTAAAAGTGGCGACAAGTGACCAAGTCTTACCGCTATCTGTCGTGCTGATGACTTTACCGAAGCGGGTCAGCAACAGCACCGACGATGCCGATAACCATTCAATATGTCTTCCAGCATCATTCGCCATCCCATACTCGTTCTTAATTACAGCCTTGGCTGGTTCCGAAGTGTTTTTCCATTCGTTACCTCCGTTTGAAGTCCTAAGTACAAGCAACTCTTCGTACACTTGCACACCCCCATCAACCATCCGGGCACCCACGGCAAGACCATCGGTTGGGTTGAGAAACCGGATCTCATGAATCACGACTTCATCAGGAAAGCGCGCCTGTAACTGCCATGATTTGCCGCCATTATTGGTAACCATGATTACGGATGAATTGCCCAATCCATAGCGCTTAGCAGGAACCTCCTTCACGGCCGCCAACCACCCACGGGATTCATCAACGAAAAAGAATGCCGTAAAACGACCGTCTTTCTCGGGATTTTGCTGGAGTCGCTCCCAGGTCATTCCACCGTCGTTGGTTCTGTAGAGCCAATATTCAGTCATTGCCCACCCGTGGTTCTCATCAATGAACTGGGCGTGCTTAAAGTCGAATGGCTCTCCGGCCTTTCCTTTGACCTGGATCTCGATAGCTTCAACCGTTGGATGTGTTTCTTCGTTCAGAACAGCGGGGACCGGACGCAAGATCGTTATCGACTCCTCTGATCGCGAGTTCGCCGGCTTTTGGTCGTGGCCGCGCGATACACAACTTAACGAGTAGCCTATAACAATAACAATCACTGCCACGACCAATGTGTTAGACCGCATCGCGCTATCCTCCTGCCAAAAAATGATATCTGATTCTGGGCCAGTTTTCGGGGAGCAGGTCAAGGTTAATTAGGTCATCGAGATGGTGAACATAGGAGAGTTCTTTCGTCGTTAACTGTCGGAAACCATTCAATGCTGTAGACTCGTCCATTACTGTCAACCGAATAGTCCACCCCAAGTTCCACACTGGTATATGACGAATAACGATCCAGTTCTGGATCGTTGGTCTTGCTAAACTTCTTTCGATTCAACTTCAAACTTGAGAATTTCAGCCTGTTTTCAAGATTAACGGTTACACTAATCACTGTGTTGGCTGGAACACGCCAGCGATTATCGTCATTGTTGGTGCAAGGGTCACCCGAATACTTCACAAAAACCACTTCAGTTTTTGTTTCATAGCGGCATAAAGCCTTACATGAGTCGGAAGGTGCCCCCAAGGCTCGCTCGACATCAGCGCGTGAAGAATGTAGAGGCATTATGCCTTTCCATCCCTGCATGCTTGCGACACAACAAAACAGAATCGCTGAAAAAATTATCTGCAGCATTTGATCACCTCAACTGACCAGTTCAGCTACGGAAAGTTTTTGACGATGTCTCACGACTGCCACGTCGCCAGCCGGAACATATTGTCAGAGTCGTCTCCGTCCTCGTCATGCAGTACGAGCACAACAAAGAATGAGTATCATCTGATGTTGCTGAATGTTGGTGTCGCAATCGGAGGCGGCCATTCTCGAGGAATGAGGAATAGTTCTACAGTCGCATACTCCCGATATCCGCCATTGCTAGCCTCTACCGTATTCGGATTTATGTTCAGATCCGAACCACTACAAGTCAAGGCACCTCCAAAAACGCAATCTGAAAAAGCAGCTCCTGATTCTCCCGCTACCACATAACGGTTGCTTGGCCTATTGGCAGCGTAACTGTTCATCATTCTTAGAAGGTCGGTAAGTTATGCTTATGACTAACTCCTCACCTTCGCCCCCGGCTCGGCTGGATTGGGTTCGGATCGTTATGCCGTTTAGGTTGTCGATGTAATTCCAAACTTTCGGGGGATTTTCAATCTCAGGATAAGGAAAGAGTTCGTGTCGCTCATACCGCGCGTTATCTAAATTTAGTTCTTTTAAGAGGAAGCTGGGGTTTGGATTGACTACAAGTTCGATGAGAGTGCCTTTGGCCACATTCCAGTCACGCATCGCTGCGTTACAACTTCCACCTGAGTACTTCGCCACGATACTCTCATGGTCGGTTTCATAAGATGCGGACGTTTCCCAATCGCGCTCAGAGGATCCAATCAAGGTTTCCACATCCTTGCGGCTAGATTTCAATGGCGCCAGGCCACGCCAGGTATTCCGGACCTTAGGTGCGTGCTTGCGAATGACGTCTCGACAATCGACATTCGACGGGTAATACGTAATATGTCTGATCTCATCTTCAGGCTCGTCCACGGTGTAGGTTATACCTTCCTCACGGTTGGAGTACTCGAATGTGTGAGGAAAGGGACTAATCGGAGTCCTTGTGAATTTTTTCATATCAAGCTTGAGAGCGGAAATCCTTCGCTTAACGATCGGTTCGACAAAAATTTTCAGAACGGCGCTCTCGTCCGCCAAACATTTGCAGTTGTCCTCTCCTAATAACAGATAAAGGCCCTTGCACGGCCCGTCTCCATAGTCAAAACTCACTCGTTCCTCGTTGAGCTCGTAGTTACCCCATTTATCTGGTTTTCCGAAACGGCGTTCGACATCGGCGCGAGTCGACTTCAACGGCGTAATTCCACGCCATTCCTTGGCCATTGAGTTCTGCCCGAAGATTAGAGTTGCCAGCATGGCTAGCGCTAGTCTGATTTGCATAAGCGCCTTTCACTTTTTGAGGTTCCTGTAAGTACTGGGACTCCGAAATCCGCAGTGACGCGAAGCGATTGCGTGGAAGTAAGTGCTATACCCATCCGCGTCCGACCAACCCGCCGGAATATATCTCTTATCGAAAATATTGGCCGTCCCGTCTGGAAATGCATGCTTGGCGTCCTGCGCGTATGCCGTCTTGTGGAGCGCCTTAGCCAGGTCTTCATCAGAGTAACCGTTGCCCGCAAAGTGAAATAGTTCCTGAACGACGTTATCCGCATCCGAGGCAGTCTGATTTGTCCTACCCCCAACAAGAAACATGGTAGCAGTCGAGTTACTAAGCTTGCCCAAGGCAGTTGCCTCCCCACGGCTCCGATCGGGCTTGACGCGGGTGAACAAAGCATCAGGTTTTGGCTGATTGAAGAACGCGTTTGACACATCGATTAGACTTCCGCCTTTACCTCTTGAAAGTTGATTGAGAATGGTTTCTGCGAATTTTATGCAGTTCGGCTCGCTAAGTATTGCGTCAACGACCTTGCTAATGCCGGCCAGGTCGAAGGTACTATCTTGAGGGTCAAGCATTAGTTCGAAATATCCGGGAAAGCTATTATTGGTCCTCACTATGGGATTGGCCGGATTGCTATCATCGATGTCCATCGAGGAGTTACCCGAACGGGCCGCTCTCCAGATCCAGTAGGCTCCTAACCGTCCTTCAATCTGCAACTGCTCCCTGGTACCGTCTCTTCGTAGTCTTTCAACCAGAATTCCCCCGCCATTCACATTGCGAGCAAAGAAG